>JAKSIS010000019.1 GCA_024398665.1 Bacteroidaceae bacterium | reverse complement strand
TGAGATGCCCAACAGAAGCAGAAGTAAGGAAATGCTCAGGCCACAAGTCAACTAACACTTTCGAACGTTACATTACTTTTGATGACGATTGATTGTCAGGATACAGTACTTCTGATATTTTTAGGGTCGTATAAGAACCATGTTCCTGCTGTTAGGGCCGTATAAGAACCATGTTCCTGCTGTTGTGCCAATACTGCAGCCAGAAGGCTCAAAAACACATTTCGCTGAAGTATTGGCAACGATTTTGCCCGTTTCAGGCTATTTGCTTGCCAATATTGCACAAGATTGGCCCTACGGACATTTTGGTTGCAGTATTGGCAAGCAAAGAAATGTATGTCTCTTGGAATTGATCAATCTGTGGAAAAGTTACCCACGCTTCCGCGGTGAGAGCAGCATCAAGACATGGATATGGCGCGTCAGCTTGAACACCTGCTGCTCTGTGGAAAGGGGTAAGAAACGCGTTCTTCCCACAAATAAATGCATTTATGTCCCTTGGTTGATTGTTGTTTGAGAAATAATTGCCACCTTTGCAAGCGGAAATTATTGTATATTTATATCTAAATATCCCCTGCATGATTATCAACCGCGACAGATATTTGAAGCAGCTTACTGCAAAGAAATGGAACGGAAAGATTAAGGTGGTTACCGGTTTGAGACGTTGTGGTAAGTCTTTTTTGCTGAATACACTATTTGTGGAACATCTTCTGAAGGAAGGTGTCAAATCTACAGATATCATCATTTTGGCTCTGGACGAAGCAGCCAATGCGAAATATCGCAATCCGCTGGAACTGGACGCATACATCCGTGAACTAGTCAAGAACAAGCGCAGAAAGTACTATGTGCTACTGGATGAAATCCAGAAGGTGGAAAGCATCCCAAATCCTTATCTGCCAGCTGAATCGGGAGAGTTGATTGGTTTTGTAGATGTGCTGCTGGGACTGATGAAGTTGCCGAATGTGGATGTGTATGTTACGGGCTCGAACTCAAAGATGTTGTCGAAGGACATAGTGACGGAGTTTCGTGACCGTGGCGATGAGATACATGTTTGTCCACTTACATTCAACGAGTTCTATGCTGCATACGAGGGTGAGAAACGATATGCATGGAGAGACTTCTGGCACTATGGCGGTATGCCGTATGCGATGCAGCTCTCGTCGCACGAAGAGAAAGCGCGTTATCTGCAGGATCTTTTCCAACTGACTTATATCCGCGATGTGATTGAGCGCAATAAAGTAAAGGCTGACACGGGTGTGCTGGAGACGCTGCTGGACATTACGGCTTCGGCTGTGGGGTCGCTGACCAATCCAAGCCGGTTGGCAAATACTTTCCTTACGGAACAGAAACTGAAGATCAAGAGCGATACGGTAGACCTGTATCTTGGCTATTTTGTTGACTCATATCTGCTCTGTAAGTCGCAGAGGTATGACGTCAAGGGGCGGTCGTATATCAGCACTCCGCTGAAATACTATTATTCGGATGTAGGGCTGAGAAATGCGCGACTGAATTTCCGTCAGCAGGAAGAGAATCACATCATGGAAAATGTGCTGTATAATGAGCTGGTAGCGCGAGGGTTCCGTGTGGATGTGGGTGTGGTGCCTTACCATTGGAAGACAGGGGATGGCAAAACCATCCACTCGCAACTTGAGATTGATTTCATCGTGAACAAAGGTTTCAAACGAATTTATATCCAGTCGGCTCTGAATGTGGACAGCAAAGAGAAGCGCGAGCAGGAGATTAATTCTTTGATGCGTGTGGATGACTCGTTCCAGAAGATTGTGGTGGTCAAGGATGACATCATTCCTTGGACAGACGAATCGGGCATCATGTATGTCGGTATAGAGGAGTTCCTGTTGAAGGGGATTGATGAGCTTTTGAATTCATAATCTACTTTCCGGTTTGCCTTGGATTTGGTATATTAGCACCGGTAAATTGCAATTTAACTGCGCGAATGTAGAAAATCCAAAGCAAACTATCCCCATGTCTTGAAACATATTTCCTATGGTAAGCTGGAAAAGAATCAGTTTCCATCTTTTCCGTCCGAATCACATCTGTCCATGCTGTTTTTGCATCCGAAGAACGTTTCAGCCTGCTGTATGCGCTGACGAACAGGTTGTGTCCGGTGATGTGATTATCATTGTCATACGGCGGTCTGTGAGACGGAACATCCAGAGCATAGACATTCCATTGGCGCTGCTCTTCAGAAGAAATGGTTCTCCATGCTGCAAGTGCCCGCCGGTGAACATCAAGCTGCTGCAACTGTCAAGGTGTGCCATGTCTGGGCTCAGTGTAAAAATAGGCTGGGGAGGAAGAAATAGTTGCCAATATTGCAGCCATATTGCCTGTAGGCTCGATTATGTGCAGTATTGGCAAGCAAATCGGCTGAAAACGGCAAATTGCATGCCAATAATGCAAACAAATGCCGTTTTAAGGCTTCCAGATGCATTATTGGCAAGCACACGGATATCACGAATATCACACGTATATGAATGTAGAACTGTTCAAGCACACGGATATCACGTATATCACACGTATATGAATGTAGAACTGTTGATTGGACAGATAGAATTAATTTCCTATACAGATCAGTTTCCAGATCCAACAGAATCTTTTCGCCAAGCTGGGTGGCGTGAACCTGCTCTCAGAGCGTTCTAACCAGGATGATTGCCACCGACACCGCTGGAATAAAGGGGTCAGCGGCAATGATATGCCCTACACGAAGCAGAAACCATATGTTTGCATCCCACTTTGGCGAAAGCCACGAAAGCGCGTCCAAAAAGTTTTACGCACCTACTATATTTCCACTGAGCCCAAACAGGTACCTTTTTCGGGCTTTGGAAATTAAAACCCCGCCAGAGTATATTCTAGCGGGGTTTTTGGTGATTCCGCCGGGATTCAAACCCGGAACCTTCTGATCCGTAGTCAGATGCTCTATTCAGTTAAGCTACGGAACCATCCTTAAAAGCGGTGCAAAGATAGTGGTTATTTCTGACAATAGCACACTTTGCACCGACTTTTTTCACTTTTCGGCAAAATTTGCTGCCATCAAATGTTCACTGTGACACTCTGACGGATATCATCCGATGCAGAGCCAATCATCAGTTCAATGCTGCCTCCCTCAAGAACCCAGCCGTTTACAGACTCGTCCCAATAACGGAGTTCCATGACAGGAACCTCAAGAGTAACCTGAGCGGTCTGGCCTGCACCAACTGTAACGCGCTTGAAGGCTTTCAGTTCCTTATAGGGACGTTCAATCTTCGAGTCAGTGTAATGGACATACAGCTGGGCCACTTCATCGGCCTCCATTGTACCTTCATTGGTCAGATTGAAAGTGACCTTGATGACATCCTTTGCCTTGTAGCTGGACTTGTTCGCCTTTGCCGTACCGTAGTTGAAGTCAACATATGACAGACCGTGACCGAATGCGTACATGACAGGTTTCTCCTTGGTGTCGAACCAGCGGTAGCCTACAAGCAGCTTTTCACTGTATTCGGCATCGGGAACGGTATTGGTGCGTGCGGCGTTGCGGTTGCCGCCCAGGTCCTGACGGTACATGTTTGTGAACAGGTCACCGTTACCGGCCGATGCGGTCGAACGCTGCGGGAAATTGCCCATGGCGTATGCAGGTGAATCCTCAAGTCTGATGGGGAAGGTGAACGGCAGCTTTCCTGACGGTGCAATCTTGCCGAACAGTATGTCAGCCAGTGCGTTTCCGCCTTCAAGACCGTTCCACCAGCCCTGAACGATAGCGGGTGAATACTTGTCCAGTTTCTGCAAATCACACGGACCGCCGCTTATTATCACCGTCGCGATGTTCGGATTCACTGCCGATATGGCAGCAATCAGTTCCTCCTGACCAAGCGGCAGCTTTATGTCGCTGCGGTCACTTCCTTCAGTTTCAATGCTCTTGCTGGTTCCGCATACGTATATGACCATATCGGCCTCACTTGCAGCCTTTATTGCCTGGACCATAAGATCCAGGTCCATTGACGGAGCGGCAGCCTGCTGGCGTCCCCAACCGCCGGTCTGGGGCAGAGTATAGCCCTCAGCATAGGTTACAGTGACATTGCCGGCACGGTTCTGAATACCCTGCAGCGGAGTGATTTCATAAGGAGCCTTGACACCGGCGCCCACGCCGCCGCGTGCAGTCAGTGCAACGGCATTGTGTCCGATGACAGCGATCTTCTTCACACTTGGCTTTATGGGCAGCACGCCGCCTTCATTCTTGAGCAGGACAACTGACTTTGTGGCAACGTCATACGCTGTCCGGCGGCTTTCAGGCTGGCTGGCAGTGCTCTGGTTGGCGACATCGGCAGGAACGGCTTTAATTGCGAAACGCACGCGAAGCAGTTCGCGAACCTTGCTGTCAATGACGCTCATCGGTACAATTCCGGCATTGACCGAATCAATCAGGGCCTTGCCGAAATAGTTGTCGCCGGTCATCTGCACATTCAGTCCGCCCATTGCTGCGCCTACGGTGCTGTGCGTTCCGCCCCAGTCCGATACGGTGAATCCCTTGAATCCCCAGTCACCACGCAGAATCTCATTCAGCAGATGGTTGTTCTCCGAGCAGTAGTAGCCGTTCACCTTATTGTAAGCCGGCATAACCACCATTGCGCCGCCCTTCGTGACAGCGGCCTCAAAAGGCTTCAGGTAGAGTTCACGCATGGTGCGTTCATCGGCAATCACATTCACGCTGCCGCGGTTCGTTTCCTGGTTGTTCAGTGCGAAATGCTTCACGCAGACTGCAGTTCCGGCATCCTGAGACCCCTTTGTGTATTCAACAGCCAGTGCAGCCGCAAGGAACGGATCTTCAGACAGATACTCATACGTGCGGCCTCCGACAGGCAGGCGCTGTATGTTGATTGCCGGACCCAGTATGACATCCTTGCCGCGTTTGCGGCCCTCCACGCCCATGCCATGACCGTAGCGGTATGCCAGTTCGGGCGACCAGGTTGCGGCAAGTGCCGAACCGGTAGGGAAATAGGTGGCCGAATCAGTTGTCCAGTTCATGGGGCGGAAACCGTCTCCAACCTCATCACGTATGCCGAACGGACCGTCGGCATACCTTATCTCCTGAATACCCTGCGACGGGACGCCCTCAGAAGACATTATGGTCTTGCTGTGGAGCATCTGCACCTTTTCCTCAAGTGTCATCTTTGCGATTATCGCATTGATCTTTTTGTCGTTGGCTGTAAGTCTGGACTGCGGGGTGCCGGCATAAGACAATGCCGATACCATGACAGCCAGTGCCAGAAATGCTGTTTTCTTCATATTTGAAACCGGTTATTCATTGTTTGCCATATTCTTGAAGGCCTGGCTGAAGATAAGATAGCCGCAGTTGCCTGCAATTGTACCTTCATTCTGTCCCCAAAGGAAAGGCCAGTCGTCATAGTTTTCGAAATGGTCGGGCTTGCGGAACAGCAGTCCGGGGGCCACGTTGCCCGGAATGAACGAAAAGTCAGCACGGTTGTTGCCGTAGAACACCTGCTTGGGACGTGCGGCACCCACTGTCGCTACCAGCGAATAGTTGTGGTAGGGGTGGCATCCGAACATGAATGCGGCAGCCTTGTAAGCGTAGCTCCTGTCAATTATTTCCGGGAAATAAAGGTTGGCAAAGCATGCCGTGGTACCGAAACTGACCACTGAACCGCTACCGGCCCAGTTGCCTTCACCAATGGGCACTCCATAGGGATTGATGGTGTCAAAGTTGTCCATATACTCCTTGTATTTCTCCACATATGGTTTCATTTTTTCCCTGAAGTCCGAATCCATGAACGGAATGGCATCAAGTGCTGTCCTTATGTTGCTGTTCGCACTGCGTTCGAGAGCTGGCCATATCTGCTCCAGAAACGCCTCCTTGTAAGAAGACTCACCGGTTGAAATGAACATCTGCAGGTTGGTGGCCATATTGTTGCCGTTGCCGCTGCGGTTCTGCTGCTGGCCTCCCTGCTGGCCCTGACGTCCGCCGCGGTTCTGGCGTGCGGCCATAAGCTGCGAAGCCTCGGCTGAAAGGCGTTTGGACTCCTTCATGCAGCGTGCTGCAAGGTCCGGATCATATTCCTTAAGCACACGGCTTGCGGCTGCGAACATGGTGGCGGCATTCTGGTCCTGTGACGGATTGCGGTTGGTGAACGCCCACATGTCATCAGGAGTGCCGCTGGACTTGCCGTCCTTTGACTTCACGTACCTGGGCAGGCTGGGATCATAGTGCAGACCGTCCGTAATGGCGGCTGCGTCACCCAGATGGTGATAGTTGTCAAGCACTGAATTAGACAGGGCCGATGACATGAACCCTATGTTTTCAGCCTGAGCCAGAAGGTTCAGGACACCGTGACGTATGTACTGGATGATGTCAGGCATGCCGTCAGGACGGTGCAGGTCTACGTAACGCTGCTCCTCGCTTACGAACGTCTCGTCACGCATGGGGTGAAACAGCTCCCAGTCGTCAATCAGGCTGCGGACGACGCTTATGTTCGAACCGGTCTCAATGTCAAAGTCACCGGCATCGAAATAACCGCCCACGTTCAGTCCCGGGATAAGTTCATAAGGCTTGTACTTCGTACCGGTTGTCGGGCCCTGTGAATGAAGGTCGAAATGGTTGCTTTCAGGAGCCTGCAGATAACCTTCCTTGAACGGTTCGCCATGCCATATGCGGTAACCCTCGTTCACGGTCATGTGGTTCATGTGAATGGGAATCCACACGTCACTGGTGGCATCGGATATATTGTCATAGACTGACTGGTCAATGATGAAGTTGCCGGTCTTGAAATCACCGTACTGTATGCGGTATACGCCCGGTTCCCTTACTTCGCTGAAATCGAACTTCACATAATTGTACTTGTAGTACTCACCCCAGATATCGGTACTGCCGGTGAACACCACCTTCTCCGAACCGTCGTTCATGACCCTGATGAGCGATGCCTTTGCCTGCGGCTTGTCCATCTTGTCCAGTTCGATGACGGCGATTTTGGGCTGTGATGGGACATATCCTACCTGTGAGAATCCGATGTTCGGTTCGCGTATCCATCCGGGAATCTGATTCGGTTCCACAGTCCATGTGATAACCTTGCCGGTCTTGCCTGCAGGTAGTTCGGAACGGAGTACGAACCAGCCGTTCTGTGCGAGAATGCGCCCGTCATAGAGTTCAAGCACGGCATCTTCGCTTGTCACGTGGATCATACGCTCCGGATCATCGGGAGCGAAGAGTATGTCATGGCCCGTCTCAAGAGGCAGCGGATCAACGAATTCGCCTGTACCGCGGTCATCATAAGTACGGAATCCGCGGAACTGCAGCGGCTTTTCGCTGTTGGGACGTGCCACAGTCTCGCTTACGGCATAGCGCGGCAGGCGGCAGGGACGTCCGTCCACAATATACGCCTTGTTCCAGTACTGTGACGGCAGGAATTCCAGATTGAACCCGGCATTGCCCACCAGTTCCTCAGGAACGGGCTTGTCAAGATATACGGCTATTTCCACAGCCTTGCCTTTGGCCGTAACTGTGACGCGTGAATCGAAATCATAGTCCGGATAGCGCATGGCAACTTCAATGGAACCGTTCTCAGTATCGACTTTCCTTGAAGGGGTGGAAGGGACAAGGTCCCACTGTTCCGGTGTGCGGCACAGACGCACGGCACCGCCCTGTACGGTACGCACGCCGTGGTGTATTATCTCAATTCCGGAATTCTTCTCATCATTGAACCCTCCGGAGAATGTGTTGCTGTACACAAGGACATTTACGCCGCGGGCTTCAAAATACTCCTTGTCATTCAGTTTGAGATCAGGGTCCGTTGCGGTTGTCCCGCCACAGCCTGTCACAGCCAGGACTGCAATACCGGCGGTCATAACCGTGACCGCACGGCCGATAATGGATTTTTTCATTGCACTTATTGTTGGTTTTGGTTAGTTGCATATATCACCGCTGTCATTCTATGAACCATTCATTGGGCATCAGTATGCCTACTGTCAGTCCCAGTGTGGCGGAACTGTTCCTGGACGATGAGAAGTTCACGAATGCATTGCAGCTGAAACGGTTGAACAGTGCCACGAATGACAGTTCGCACAGATACTGCGCACCTGTAAGCGGTTCGCCGTACACAGCCGTCCCGTTATGGTTCTCAATGGGGCGGGAGGGGCAGAATCCGTACATTTCAGCCCTGGCCTGAAAGACGTTGTTGACAATCAGGACAGGCTTGAGTCCGGCTGCCAGATATGCGTTGGCGCAGAATGACGGATCCATTGTGAAACGGCTGTTGACCGTTGGAGTGAAACGCCCTGCCTGCATGACCGTGGAATGGTAGTTGTGTGAAAAGTTTCTTGTAGAATAATACCCCTCAACATATGTGCCCAATGAGAAATGGCGGCCCATAGTGATGTATTCATTGGCTTTCACTGAGAACTGAAGCCATGAACGGTCCTCGGACGGATTGTCATCCGATTTCCTGTTCTGCGGACGGAACATGTCGTTTTCAGTATATATGTGCGCTGCCACGGTTTCGCTGCGGCCGCTGTATGGATACTGTTCGGAATTCAGTGTGCTTCCTGTAAAGTGAATGCTGCCTCCAAGAATGTTATGGCGGTTGCTGTCATATCTGAAACTGGTCAGGTCAATCTGACTGTCCTGCGAATAATAATCCTTGTGATGCGCCACGCCGAATGAGAACACTGCCTTGTAGTTGTTCATGAACGGACGTGACATCTTCAATTTGGAAAAGAATTCAATTTCCTTGTTCAATGCCGGCATCAGGTCCTCCGAGAAGAGATAGCTGGAATTGAAATAGTTCATGTTGTTGTAGGCGAACTGTATGGAGAATGCCATAGGAACACGCGTAGGCAGTTCGAGACGTGTCAGCAGCTGGGCGTTGTTATAGGCTTTTCCGGCCTGTCCCTCAAGCAGATACAAGGCCGATGCCTCACTGATATGCCGGTATGAAAGACCGCCGTATAGCTGGCTGCTGATGCTTGTGGAAAGACAGCCGCCCAACGATATGGTCGGATGGTCATCTATGCTGACGTCAAGATCCAGCCGGTAGGCGTCGTCAGCAGGGGACCATACGGCACGCGGCATGACATCGCTGAACGCATCATCGGAGAGAAGCCTGAAATAGCCGGCCTTGAGATCTTCAAAACCGAACGTTTCACCGTCATCAGTATTGAATTCCTGCCTGACGTAGTTCTGCTGGACCGGACTGCAGCCGTTCACATCGACCCCGATGAAGGAGAAAGCCGGTATTCTTGCCTTGAATGCGGTTCTTGCTTCATTCACAGCAGCTGAATCACGTGAAGCGTCAAGGCGGCTGCGTATTGAATCAATGAGCATTACCGCTGAATAGTAGCCGCGGTCATGAACTTCATCAATCCTGTGGAAATCCAGCAGACCCACATCCTCATAGTCACGTTCAATTTTCACGCCCAGTGAATCCGGAAGGCTGTAGTCGCTCTTCTGGAGAATCATGCTCTGCACCTGACCGGCAAGATCATATTCATCGGGCAGCTGCATGTCCGCTTTTGCCGATGCCACATTGCTGCCTATAATGAAGTCGGGATGGAATTCCTCAATCATGACGTCAACGGGGAAGTTGTCATAGATACCGCCGTCATATGCAATTATGGAATCAATTCTGATGGGGCTGAAAACGAACGGGAATGACATTGAAGCACGCACGGCGTCTCCAAGATCACCCTTGTCAAGCACTATGGAATTCTTGTTGAACACGTCCGATGCCACAGCCCTGAACGGTACGAACAGATTGTCGAAATCACTGCGGCATGCAGCCGTGGCACCTGCATATATGTCCAGGAACGCCAGGTTCATCTGAAGCGGATTGACCACGCTGTTGACCATGGGACGGATTACGGTCATGGAGTCACGCACAGCTATCTGGGCCTGTACCAGTGAAGGGGTGGGGGCCATCTGCTTGAAATAGAACTGGTAATTCATGTCCTTCTCACCGGTGTACCAGCGGCGGAAGTCATCGGACCTGATCAGATTCACCATTTCATCCGGGGAATAGCCCATGGCATACAGCGATCCTATTACGGCCCCCATTGATGTTCCGGCTATGAAGTCAACCGGTATTCCGTTTTCCTCAAGCGCGCGTATCACACCTATGTGAGCCATGCCCTTGGCGCCGCCGCCGCTGAGCACAAGTCCCACCTTCTGGCCCGATGAAGGGATACAAGCCAGAATAAGTCCCATAAGCAATATAAGTACACGCCTGCACATAACCGATTTCAAGTTTCGCATGTTCCAAATTACTGTCATTCAGGGCTCATCAAGGCGAAACTTGAATAAAATATCATTTTCTGACCCCTACCTGACATCCTCCCCTCAGGGGAGGACCCAGCCGCGAACGGCTGGAACAGAAGTTTCACAAGCGAAACTTCTGTATAACTGATTTCAAATGTAACAAAAAAAGTTGCACAAAACGCGAATCGTATGCGTTTTGTGCAACTTTTTTGTATTTACAGGCCTCTGTTACAGCAGTTCCACGCTGCGGCGGATGAATGCGGCAAGCGGTTCACCCTTCAGCATTCCGTTCTGAAGAAGAGCCAGATCAATCAGTTCATGGACAATCTTGTTCGTATCGGCATATTCTTTCCAGATGTCGGCAATCTGCTTTTCAGCAGCGCTGATGTCACTGTCAACCTGCGTCATCTCGTCCTTTTCAGCCTGGGGGACATCTTCATCCTTCTTGCCTTCACGCAGTTTGCGCAGTTCCGCCTGACGGGCCTTGAGTGCGTCCAGCTTTCCGTTGTAAGGAGCCACCTTTCCGTCACATGCCCCTGCGGCATCGGCCAGGATGTCCTTGACAAGCTTGTGGTCGCTGTTCAGGATGACAGTGTACATGTCAGGCATTTCACCGTAGAAACTCATTCCTGACTGTATGGCAGCCATGTCCTTCATGCGGCGCATGTATTCGCTGCAGGTGATCATGACAGGAAGTCCCTGTCCGCCCATAGGCTGGGCGTCAACGTGGAATTCAGCCTTTTCCAGTTTGGGCATCTGGCTTGAGAATACGGCGGTGATAAGTTTCTGGCGGTCAGCCGGCAGTGATTCGGATTTGTTTTCATCCTTCGCTATGAGGTTGTCAATGCTGTCACTGTCAACGCGCTGGAAACGGCTGTTGCCGCCGAATTTCTGTTCAAGCATGCCTATCAGGGCAACGTCAAGGCTGCCGTCCATGAGAAGGACGCTGTAGCCCCTGTTCCTTGCGGTTTCAATGTATCCGTACTGTTCATCCCTGTTGCTGGCATACAGATATATCAGGTTGCCGTTCTTGTCAGTCTGGGCCGTTTCAATCAGTTTGCGGTACTCTTCATATGTGTAGAAACTGCCGTCGGTATCCTTCAGGAGCGCAACCTTCTCCATCTTGCCGTAGAATTCCTCTTCAGTAAGCATGCCGTAGTCAATGAACAGTTTGACATCGTCCCACTTGCCTTCAAATTCCTTGCGGTCATTCTTGAATATTGCCGCCAGACGGTCAGCCACCTTCTTTGTAATGTAGCCCGATATCTTCTTCACATTGCCGTCACTCTGCAGATATGAACGCGACACGTTCAGCGGAATGTCCGGTGAATCTATCACGCCGTGCAGCAGGGTGAGGAAATCAGGAACAATTCCCTCCACTGAATCAGTGACATACACCTGGTTGCAATAAAGCTGTATGCGGTTCTTCTGCAAATCGAGATTGCTCTTGATCTTTGGGAAATACAGAATTCCGGTCAGGTGGAATGGGAAGTCCACGTTCAGGTGAATCCAGAACAGAGGTTCGTCCTGCATGGGGTAGAGTTCGCGGTAGAAGTTCTTGTAGTCCTCATCCTTCAGTTCTGACGGGGTTCTGGTCCAGAGCGGCTCCACGCTGTTGATTATATTGTCCTCATCAGTATCAACGTTCTTTCCGTCCTTCCATTCCTTCTTCTTTCCGCAGACAATGCTTACGGGCAGGAAACGGCAGTATTTCTTGAGCAGGCCCTGTATTGCGTTCTCGTCAAGATACTCCTTCGCGTCATCGTCTATATAAAGTATGATGTCCGTTCCGCGGTCAGCCTTGTCAGAATCAGCCAGCTGGAATTCAGGTGAACCGTCACAGCTCCATTTAACAGCCTGGGCACCTTCCTGATATGATTTTGTCACAATCTCGACCTTCTTGGAAACCATGAATGCCGAATAGAATCCAAGTCCGAAGTGTCCGATAATGGCGTTTGCGTCATTCTTGTACTTCTCAAGGAAGTCACCTGCGCCCGAGAATGCTATCTGGTTGATGTAGCGGTCAATTTCAGCGGCGGTCATTCCTATGCCGCGGTCACTGACCGTAATGGTGTCCTTGCCTACTGTGACGTGTACGGTAAGGTCACCCGTTTCACCCTTGAATTCACCTTTCGATGCAAGAGTCTTCAGCTTCTGGGTGGCATCGACTGCATTTGACACTATTTCACGGAGGAAAATTTCACGGTCACTGTAAAGGAACTGCTTGATTACCGGGAAAATGTTCTCGGTGGTCACTCCAATTTTACCTTTCTGCATAGATATTTGATTTTTAACGTTGTTTCCGCCCTGTATGGAACAAAAAAAATGCCAGCCGGCGGGACGGCTGACATTTTGACAAACAATGTGCCTTTTAGTCCGATATCTCCACGGCTGTCACCTTCAGGTCATCACCGTTTTCAGTCACATCGACCTGAAGAGTCATTCCCGGACGGCAATCCGATTCAATCAGGACCTCGGCAATCCTGTCCTCAACGTATGTCTGAACCGCACGTTTCAGCGGACGGGCGCCGTATTCGCGGCTGTAACCCTTGTCAGCAAGGAATGACATGGCCTTTTCTGACATCTGGAGACCGTATCCAAGCCCTTCGACACGCTGCCGGACCTGATCCGTCTCTATCTCCACAATCCTTCCTATGGCACTGCGGTCAAGCTGGTCAAAAGTTATTATCTCATCAATCCTGTTTATGAATTCAGGGGCGAACTGCCGGTTCAATGCCTTGCGGATAATGTCCTGGCGGGTCTGGGAACTGTTGTCGGCCGATGAAAAGCCTATACCGTTTCCGTATTCCTGAATCTGGCGTGACCCTATGTTCGACGTCATTATGATAATGGTGTTACGGAAATCGACGGTACGGCTGTCACTGTCCGTAAGACGGCCCTCATCCATCACCTGAAGCAGAATGTTGAACACATCCTGATGAGCCTTCTCTATTTCATCGAAAAGGACAATGGAGTAGGGCTTGCGGCGTACCTTTTCAGTAAGCTGCCCGCCGTTCTCATACCCCACATATCCGGGAGGGGCTCCGACCAGACGTGACACGGCGAACTTCTCCATGAATTCGCTCATGTCAACGCGTATCAGCGCGTCGGCACTGGAGAACAGATGCTCAGCCAGCTGCTTGGCAAGCAGTGTCTTTCCTACGCCAGTAGGTCCAAGGAAGAGGAACGTGCCTATAGGTTTGTTGGGATTTTTCAAACCGACACGACTGCGGCGCACAGCCTTTGCAAGAATGTCGACAGCTGAATCCTGGGCAATGACCTTTGCCTTGAGCGCACTGGAAAGCGTACGCAGACGCTCACTTTCATCGCTGGCAATCTTGCTGACGGGTATTCCGCTTATCATTGACACCACTTCCGATATGCTGTCAGCGCCCACTGTTTCACGGTGGTCCTTCAGGGATTCCTCCCAATCCCTGCGCATGCGCTCCAGTTCACCCTCCAGCTGCTTTTCATAATCACGGTAGCGGGCGGCCAGTTCAAAGTCCTGGCGTATTACCGCGTCATTCTTGCCGTCACGGGTGGAATCGATCTGCTTTTCCTTCTCTTCAATTTCCTTAGGCACAGACAGATTGCCAAGATGAGTACGTGAACCGGCCTCGTCCAGAATGTCAATTGCCTTGTCCGGGAACGAACGGTCGGTTATATACCTTTCAGCCAGACTGACGCATGACTGAAGGGCCTCATCGGTATACGTAACGTTATGATGCTCTTCGTAACGGTCCTTTATGTTGCGAAGAATCCGGAGGGTCTCGTCAGGCGTTGAGGGTTCGACTATAATCTTCTGGAAACGGCGTTCCAGGGCACCGTCCTTTTCTATCGACTTGCGGAATTCGTCCACAGTCGTTGCTCCTATGCACTGTATCTCGCCACGTGACAAAGCCGGTTTGAGCATGTTTGCAGCGTCCATAGAACCGGGAGCCGAACCTGCCCCGATTATGGTATGGATTTCATCAATGAAAAGAATTATGTCAGGATTTTTCTTCAATTCCTGAATGATTGACCTTATCCTTTCCTCAAACTGTCCGCGATATTTTGTACCGGCCACTACGGCTGCCATATCCAGTGAAAGCACACGTTTGCCGAACAGCATGCGTGACACCTTGCGCTGTACAATACGCTGCGCAAGACCTTCGACAATGGCTGATTTGCCTACACCCGGTTCACCTATCAGAACAGGATTGTTCTTCTTGCGGCGTGTAAGAATCTGCGCCAGACGTTCCATTTCCTTCTCACGGCCAATGACAGGATCCAGCCGGCCCTCCTGGGCGGCACGGGTCATGTCAGTGGAGAAATTGTCCAACACTGGGGTTCCGCTGCCCGAACGCGACGCCGTGGCAGTGGAAGACTTCTTTCCCTGGCGGCTGTCCGGGGATGCAGTTTCCTCATCATCGTCATCATCTTCAGACAGATCCATACCCATCCTTACGTCAGGAACTTCATTGAGCTGCTGCAGCAGATTCCTGTAACCGGCATCATATGATGACAGAATTTCAGCCGCCTTGCTGGAGTTGTCACGTGAAATGGCAAGAAGAACATGTTCAGGCGACACTTCTTCCTTTTTCATGAGACGCGCTTCAAGCATCCCTATTTTAAGCAGCCTGGTAACAGTCTGCGAAAGGGCCATATTCTCAATTGAAGCCTTTACAGCTGTACTTCCCACAGGTTCACATGGTACTGACTCAAGCCTTGACTTGAGTTCGAAAATATCGACACCAAGCCCTCGCAGCATGTCCACAGCCTTGTTCTCCCCGTCGCGGATCATTCCCAGCAGCAGATGGTGCGGCATGACCTCAGGGTGGGAGAGACGTTCGGCCTCCTCCTTGCAGAGCACCAGTATCGAATTCATTTTTTCAGATAGGCGTTTTTCCATTTCTTGCATTTTTCAGTCAGACCATAAAGTCCGTCCGGTGCAAATATAATGCGATTCCTGCCGGTTACGAACCTTTTGTCCCGACAAGATATCAACAAAGAGCGTGCCAAACGGAAAATGCATTCAAAAGTTATCAACACCTTATTAAAAATGCGCGCGCGTACATTGCCGGTAGCATTATTTTGAGTATCTTTGGGAGCTTTTGGCCGAAAGACCGCACAAGCATGTTTTCAGACTAAAAAAATTAAACAAATTGGAAGAACAGGAGAGAATTATCAGGGTGAACATTGAGGAAGAGATGAAATCCTCATACATTGACTATTCAATGTCAGTGATAGTAGCCAGAGCACTTCCGGACGCCCGTGACGGACTTAAGCCCGTACACCGCAGAATCCTTTACAGCATGATGCGCGACGGCAACACGTCAGACAAGGGTTACCGCAAATCGGCACGTACGGTCGGTGACGTTCTTGGACATTTTCACCCGCACGGAGATTCATCAGTATACGGTGCACTTGTACGCCTGGCACAGGAGTGGATAATGCGTTACCCGCTGGTTGACGGTCAGGGCAACTTCGGTTCGATTGACGGAGACAGTCCCGCTGCAATGCGTTACACCGAAGTGCGACTGCGCAAGATTGGTGAGGAAATGATGCAGGACATAAACAGGAACACCGTAGATTTCGTACCCAACTATGACAACAAGGAGGAAGAACCCACCGTTCTGCCCGCATGCATACCGAACCTGCTGGTAAACGGTTCGTCCGGCATTGCTGTAGGTATGGCTACCAACATGCCTCCTCACAACCTGACTGAAGTTCTGAACGGCTGCATGGCAATGGTTGACAACCCTGACATTACAGTCGATGAACTGATGCAGTACATCAAGGGACCGGATTTCCCGACAGGAGCGTTCATCTACGGAGTGAGCGGTGTCCGTGAAGCCTATGAAACAGGCCGCGGCCGTGTCATAATGCGTGCAAAGACTGAAATTGAGGCCGGAGCGCAGCATGACAAGATTGTTGTCACTGAAATTCCTTACGGTGTCAACAAGGCAGAACTCATCAAGTTCATTGCTGAACTTGTCACTGACAAGAAGATTGAAGGAATAAGCAACGTCAATGACGAATCGGACCGCGAAGGCATGCGCATTGTAGTTGATGTCAAGAAGGATGCCAATGCAAACGTCGTCCTGAACAAGCTGTTCAAGATGACCCAGCTGCAGACGTCATTCGGAGTCAACAACATTGCACTGGTCAACGGCCGTCCCAAATGCCTGAACCTGAGGGAACTCATAAAGTGCTTCAACGACCACCGTCATGAGGTGGTGATACGCCGCACAAAGTTTGACCTTGAGGAAGCCAGAAAACGCGCGCATATTCTTGAAGGACTGATAATCGCATCGGACAACATTGATGAAGTGATCAGAATAATCAAGACAGCCAAAACCCCCAATGATGCCATTCAGGGCCTCATGGACCGTTTCGGACTGGATGACATACAGGCCAAGGCCATTGTGGACATGCGTCTGCGCCAGCTGACCGGACTCATGCAGGACCAGCTTCACGAAGAGTACAACCAGGTGATGGCCCGCATAGAGGAGCTCCAGTCCATTCTTGATGACCCTGAAAAGTGCAAGGCCGTAATCAAGAGTGAAATGCAGGCCATCATTGACCGCTACGGCGACGACCGCAAGACCGAAATAGTCTATGCAAGTGAAGAATTCAATCCTGAAGACTTCTATGCAGACGAACCCATGATCATCACAATGTCACATCTGGGTTACATCAAGCGTACGGCACTTACGGAATACCGTCTGCAGGGACGCGGCGGAGTAGGGTCCCGCGGCAGCGACAAGCGTGACGAGGACTTCATTGAGCACATATTCACTGCCACGACCCACAACTACATTCTTTTCTTCACACAGAAGGGACGCTGTTTCTGGCTCAAGGTATATGACATACCGGAAGGCGGCAAGACATCAAAGGGCCGTGCAATCCAGAACATGCTCAACATTGAGTCCGATGACGCCGTGAACGCATACATCGCCATAAGGAACCTTAACGATGAAGAGTTCATCAACAACCACTATCTTGTATTCTGCACACAGCAGGGCATAATCAAGAAGACACTGCTTGAGAATTATTCGCGTCCGCGCACCAACGGAATCAACGCCATAAATCTGAATGAAGGCGACAAGGTGATCAACGTTCTGCTCACAGACGGCAACAAGGAAATCATCATAGCCAACCGCAACGGCCGTGCAATCCGCTTCAACGAAGCCACAGTACGTGCCATGGGACGCACATCGACCGGTGTGCGCGCCATGACCCTTGACGAAGACGGCGAAGACTGCGTGGTAGGCATGATTGCCGTTGACGAACAGCCGGAAGAGACAATCATGGTCGTTTCAGAGCAGGGCTACGGCAAGCGTTCTGAAATTGAGGACTACCGTAAGACCAACCGCGGCGGCAAGGGTGTCAAGACCTTGAATATTACGGACAAGACAGGCAAACTTGTTTCCATTCAGGCTGTTACTGATGACAATGACCTTGTCATAATCAACAAGTCCGGCATAACCCTGCGTGTCAGTGTCAGTGACTTCCGTGTAATGGGCCGTGCCACACAGGGCGTACGTCTTATCAACCTGGAAAAGCGTAATGACCAGATCGGTTCCATATGCAAGGTTGACAGCGAACCCGAACAGATGGATGACACGGTTCAGGGTGGAGAAGCCCCCCAGTCCGAAGAGTCCGCAGGGACGCCCGTGACAGAGTGATTTTAACATCGCACCTGAAATGAAATATTAATAATGTAATAACTGATAAACCTATTTAGATTATGAAGAAGATCTTATTTGTATTGGTTGCAGCTCTTGCACTTTCCGGCACCGCTTCAGCACAGATGTCTGAAAAGGAACTCAAGAAGGCCCAGAAAGTATCGGAAAAAGTCGTCAAGGACGCAAAGGAACAGCAGGATAAGGCCGACGGTGACAAGAACGCCGCAAAGAGGCTCATTGATCAGGCTATCAAAGATCCGCTGGTTGCTGACTGGTATCAGACATGGCTGGTAGCCGCAAATGTATATCAGGACCAGTTCTATCTGGAAAACCTCAAGCTCTATAACCAGCAGAACTGTGACACCGTACTCATGTACAAGAACATGCTCAAGTGGTTCGACTATGCATTCAAGGCCGATTCACTGGAACAGATTCCCAATTCAAAGGGCAAGACGACACAGGAGACCAGAAAGAAGCATTCTGAAGAAATTTCACGTAACGTATCAATGCTCATCAGCGCCGGTATATTCTATTTCAACCGCCGCGGTGACTTTGCAACGGCATATGACTATTTCGAACTGTTCTTCAAGATCAAGGAACATCCCATGCTGGCCGCTGACATGGAAGGACGCATTTCCGACGGTGACATGTGGACCTATGCATATTATGACCAGCTCTGCGCATACAAAGTGGAGAAATGGAATGATGTAATCAGACTTTATGACCTTGCTTCACAGGACACAACCGTATCAGGCAACTCTACAAACGGCGAATATTCAACTGAATTCGTAGTTGACGCATACGGAGCTCTGAAGGACACCGCCAACTGGCTGAAGACCCTGAAGGAAGGTCTCATGAAGTATCCTACAGTTGACTACTACTATGACAAGCTGCTTTCTTACTACAGCAAGAAGGGTGATACTGAGGAACTTGAGAAGTTCGCAAAGGAAATGATCGAAGCTGATCCTGAAAAGTCATACAACTATTTCATTCTTGGTGTCATATACCAGCAGGGCAAGAATTTCGAAGCAGCCGTTGAACAGTACAAGCAGGCAATCGCAAAGGATGAAAACCTGAAGGAGGCCTATAACAACCTGGGCATATGCTACATTGAAATGGCAAGGGCTTACATGCAGAAGAATGAAAAGGTCAGTCCGCGTGACAAGCAGTACAAGACCATTCTGGAGAATGAAAAGCAGTACTACCGCGATGCAATGCCAATCTATGAAAAGTACCGCGAACTTGCTCCTGATGACAAGATGAACTGGGGCATGCGTCTCTATGAGATCTACTACAAGCTGAACATGACCAAGGAATTCAATGAGATGGACAAGCTCCTTGAATCAATGAACTGATCACTATAAAGCATCAATTACAAGAAATGCCGGTCCAAAAATTCGGATCGGCATTTTCTTTTATGAAAGGGTATGTTTCAATATAACCTATTTAACATAATAACTATTATGTAAATTCAGGCCAAAATTTCCTGAACGGTTTATCTGGCCTTGTTTTCAGCCAGAATTTCAAGAGCACGGTCAAGAACTGTCGTGTCATCAAGAATTACGCATCCACCGTTTGGACCCGGTTCAATATGCAGTCCGACTGCAGAACCTTTGCGGTAATTGGAACCGCCAAAGTAATTTCTTACGGTTTCCACATCCATACCGAGTTCGTCTGCAATCCGGTGGATGCTGCCTTCAGGCAATTGGGCCTTGATCTCCCTAAGCTCATTAAATGTGATCAGTCTGGTCATAATGCATTATTTGATTTACAGGTTATTGTTTTCTAAAAATATCAAATTCCTTCAAGCCGCCGCCTGTGTGACGCAGGCCGTGATGAGAATCACTCCGTACGTTCCAAGCAGTATGCAGATGAACGAATATATGTCTTTTCTCAAAAATCCCGATGATGTATATATGATTTGGGAATCATGATGCATGCCGCATGTACTCCTGTCATTTCGCGTCACCATTTTATATATAAGGTACATTATGCAGCCGATAAGACTTCCGGCCAGTGCACCGACAATTATATCGCCCACAAAATGCACACCTAAATAACTTCTTATCAATGAGTTAAGTGTAGCCCACAGACCAACTGACAGCCCGAACCATAAATCCTTGACCATAAGGATGAAAAACACCGCCAGACCGAAAGAATTGGCAGCATGACCGCTGAAAAAGCCGTAAAGTCCTCCACGATAGCCGTTTACGGTATCTACAAGATCAAGAATGCTGGGGTCACGGGTTGGTCTCAGGCGCTGGAAAAGCGGTTTGAACACCGTTGACGACAACTGGTCACAGCACACCACCGTTGCGACAACCAGCAGAAGTACCAGAACAAGCCTGTTGGTGCTTACGTTTCTCAGAATAAGGTAAACGGCCATCAAAGCCAAAGGTATCCATATCCAGACTGATGTATAGAGGTTGGCCGCACCATCCCAAAACAGGGACCCGCTGCCGTTAACCGACAGCGTGGCCAACTTGTCCGTCTCTATGAGACCCTGAAAATCAGTCATTCATACCAGTGTTAAATGATCTCCATTACCTTTACGGGTACCCAGCCTGTGTTTCCGTCTTCAAGGCGTATTTCCACCCACTCTTTCATCGAACTGTCCAATATGCGGACTTTTCTTCCTTCATGAATGATAAACAGGTCCGTACCGCTGTCACTGGGCGTGCTCTTTACCGTAACACTGGGGCTCATTATGACAGCCGTGTCACGGTTGCGTATGCTGCCCAACTGACTTGTAGCGAAGATAAAGGATAAAATGGAGAAAACAAAGAAAATGACGCTTAAAGAAAACGATATTTTTTTTGCAGCCATCTTCTTGGAGAACAGAAACATTGCAAACAGCACCACAGCCAGCAGGAAGACTGCCACCGTAATGAGTGCCCACTGGTTTATGTCAAGTGCTGCAAGCAGTTTCTTGAACCATACCACAAAGAACAGTTCATTCATCGGATTGACATTGTCAACCGTTTTGGTACGCGCCAGTTCCAGATTGAACTGTACGTCAGGATCTGACGGATCCAGAATGTAGGCCCTTTCATAATTCAGAATGGCCTTGGCTATCTCATCGGTCTTGTACCATGCATTTCCAAGATTCATGTACAGTGTTGCCGACACGCCCTGGGTTTCAATTATGCTTTCATATATGCTGATGGCAGTCAGATAGTCACCGTGTATGTATGCGCTGTCAGCATCGGCCAGTGTCGGGACCGTCTGTATGCTGTCCTGTGCTATCATTGCCATTCCTTCCGTGTCCTGGGCTCTTACTGCCAGAACTGATGCGATTGCAAAAAGTACTGTTATGATCTTCTTCATAGCCGTATTCATTTTATGGTGTTTTCCATCTGTCCTATAACGTCCGATGCCTGCTCATACAGACGGTCCATGCGCGCACTGTCATCACCCGGAGCGAAACGGGCGAATTCACAGTCGTCAAGCAGGGACTTGAAGTTCTGGATAAGGGTATCAGTCACATTATGCTCACGCAGAGATTTCTCAATGTTGTCACGTGACAGTTCAGCAACGGGTATTGACAGCTTGTCACCGACATAACCGAACAGGGCACGCATCATTTCGTCATAGAATTCGTTCTTGCGGCCTTCATTCATGAGTTTTCTGGCTGACTTCAGGCGGCGTGACGCTGCACTGCTGGCCTTCCTGACACGGACTTTGGCCTGATTGGCGTTGTCCGCTATGCGCTTGCGTGACAGGAGGACAAGTATAAGAAGCAATACGACAGGAAGAGCAAGACACAGATAGAACGGCATGGAACCGAAGAAAAGGTCATCCTGCTGTTTCAGCCGTGACGGCGTGGCATGGAAGCGGACATCCTGTCCCACATACTTCAAATCCTCCTTGCTGACATATGAAACTGATGTCTGGGCATCCCCACCCTCGCCTTTTGCCACATTCAGCTGGTATTCATCAGTTTTGAGAGTCCTGTATTCCCCGCTTTTCGTGTCAAAGTACTGGAATTCCAATGCAGGAATGGTATACTGGCCGGCATGACGCGGAATAACCAGATATTCAAACACCTTGTTGCCGGTCTGGCGCCCGCCCTTTATGGTGTATTTGTTTTCAACCTTGGGGTCATAAATGTCAAAGTCCTGCGGGAACTTCATTTCCGGAGTCTTGACCAGTTTCAGATTGCCGGTACCGGACAGGACAACCTTGACGGTAACGGCCTCATTGGCCTTGACATCGGTCGAACTGATGGTCGAACTGATCGAAAAGTCACCCACTCCACCGTAATATGCGCTGCTCTTACCGCTGGGAAGGCTCTTAACATTGATTTTTACAGCCTTGGTGGGAAGTTCCTTCTTCACTTCCACATAGCGGCCGGCATTGAAGAACATTTCAAATATGTCCTGACTGGGAACTTCCTGCATCACAACGCCTGTGAAAGTAGTGGATGGTATCTCCAGTTCACCTGACTGCTGTGGGAACAGAACATACTGGCTCCACAGTGTGGTGGCGTAATTGCGTCCGTTATAACGTTCCAGCTGGAATTCATGCTGCTGCGGCAGTTCTATTTCCTGGACATTGCAGTTCTTGATGTCAGGCATGTTGGTACTCAGGCTGCTGAGATTCACTGACGGAGACTTGTATACTTTGAATGACAGCAGAATGGCCTCCTGCTCATACACCGTTGTCTTGTCCACAGTAGCAAGCATGAAGAGTTCATCGGAACTGATCTCACCGCCCTGTGCCTGTGACTGCCGCGAACTTCCGCCGGACTGTCCCTGACGCTGCTGGCCCGATGATGCCGGCCTTTCGTCAGGAGGCAGAACCTTTATTTTAAGCGAATTAGACTTGAGCTTTTCCTTTTCAGCCGTAATTGTAGCACCGTCAAGCGTAAATTCGCCGGCCTCTTCACAAACTACAGTATAGGTAAAAGTCACAGTTGTGGAATTGGTCACATTACCGTTTGAAATCACCATTTCGGAACTTGTCGATGTGCTGGGACCGGCAAGAATTGAGATTCCGTTCATTTCCGGTGCACGGAACTCCTTGTAGTTCCTGGTATTGACTTTATATGTGATTCTGAAACGTTCCCCTACCACGACAGTTTTTGGGGCCGATGCCGTGAACGTCACTTCATCTGCAAACGCCACGGTACTGATCATGACAGCCACGACCAGAGCAAGCAGTTTTCCTGTCTTCTTCAATATATTCATATTACCAATCCTTTTCCAACGGTTTCTTGGGTTGTACCTTGATCATCTGCTGGACGCGTTCCTGCACGTCCTTTTCATCCTGCATGGCCGCCTCAAGCAGCTGTTCAGCATTTTCCTGGGACATTTCCTGCTGGTCCTGCTGTTGCTGTTCCTGGTCCTGCTGTTGCTGATCCTGCTGTTGCTGCTCCTGATCCTGCTGCTGGTCCTGATTCTGCTGGTCCTGCTGGTCCTGATTCTGCTGCTGTTCCTGCAGCTGTTTCATGGCCTGAATCAGGTTGAAACGTGTCTCCTCATCATTAGGGTTGTTCCTGAGAGCATTCCTATACGCCCCTACAGCCTTGTCATACTGGTTGCACTGGTGGAACACAACACCGGCGTTGTGGTATGCATGTGAGAGATTCTCCTTGCAGCGGGCCATTTCACGGCTGTCATACTGCCCTGCCTCTTCAAGAGTCTTCTTTTCAGATTCGAGAAGACTTACAGCCTTCGAGTACTGTTCAATGGCTTCATTGGGTTTCTGCTGGGCCAGATATGAATTTGCAAGATCATAATATCCCTCAACCATTCCAGGGTTGCGGTCAATGGCACGTAGATAGTTCTCTTCAGCCTTGATGAACAGGCTGTCATTGAATTTGCGGTTGCCGTCACGGATGAACGTACGTTCTGACATCTGTGAAAATGCGGTCTGGACGGACAGGGCCATTATAATGAACAGAATAATCTTTCTCATTTCTTCCTTTCTTCATCGGTTCTGAACAGCCTGATGCGCTTCATCCTGGTACTGCGGCTTTCCGCCACAATGATTTCAAGTACCAGAAGCACCAGAATTATCCACGCGATTATCTGGAACTGTTCATCAAAATCAGTATATACGGTGGTCTCGACATCGGCCTTCGCCAGTTTGTCAATCTCCTTCTGCAGCGCCTTCTCGGCGGCATTGCTGTTGTCCACATAGAAGTATGCGCCCTTGCCTGCCGCAGCTATGTCACGGCACATGCTCTCGTTCAGTCTGGTCACGACCACCTGTCCGTCCTTGTCCTTGCGGAATTCACCGCTGCGTTCTCCGGGAATGGGCGTACCTGTGGGCAGACCTACGCCAAGCACATATACAATGAAACCCTTTTCTGCGGCAGCCTGGGCCGCTTCAACCGCACCGCCCTCAAAGTCTTCGCCGTCAGTTATCACAATTATGGCCTTGCCCACTCCGTCATTCGGGGTGAAACTGCGTTCAGCCAGTTCTATTGCAGTCCTGATGTCAGTACCCTGTCGGGAAATGAGCGCCGGCGAAATGGTGTTCAAAAACACCTTGGCTGAAATGAAGTCACTGGTAATAGGCAGCTGGACAAAAGCGTCGCCGGCAAACACTATAAGCCCTATCTTGTCATCCTTGAACTGGTCTACAAGATTGGAAATGATCCGTTTGGACTTTGCCAGACGGTTGGGCTGGACATCATCGGCCATCATTGAATTCGATATGTCAAGCGCAATGACGGTCTCAATTCCCTTGCGGGTTACCGTTTCCTGCTTGGACCCGAACTGCGGTCTGGCCAGCAGAAGGCAGGCAAACGCATACCCGGCCGCAAGCAGCCAGAATTTCAGTCTGCGTCTTGAGTCCGATGCAAGAGGCATCAGTCTTCCTATCAGTTCAGGGTCACCGTATTCCTTCAGACGGCGGCGGTGACGTATGTTCGAAAATATGTGAAGTGCAACCAGCAGCGGAAGCGCCAGCAGCAGATACAGATATTGCGGATCATTCAGTTTGAACATGACTGTCTTTCTTTAAGGTATTGTTCTAAGTACTGTCTGCCTGAGAAGCACTATGCCCAGCAGGCTGAGCAGCAGCACCAGCGCAAAAGGCTGGTATTCCTCCTGGTTTCTGCTGAATTCCTTGACCTGCAGTTTTGTACGCTCAAGTTTGTCAATCTCCTCATAGACCTCCTTCAGTTTGCTGTTGCTGGTGGCACGGTAATACTGGCCGTTTGCAGTGGCGGCAATCTGACGCAGGACATCCTCATCAATTTCAACGGCCATATTGACTGTTGTACCTCCATACGGATACGGAGCCGTGCCGTTTGTACCCACACCTATTGTATATACCCTTATTCCGAAACTCTTTGCCATATCGGCGGCCGTCAGCGGCGAAATCTCACCGCGGTTGTTCGAACCGTCAGTAAGCAGTATTATCACCTTTGACTTGGCCTGACTGTCCTTGAGACGGCTTATTGCGTTGGCAAGACCCATACCTATGGCGGTTCCGTCATCAATGATACCCCTGGCGGCAATGTCGCTGCTTACGGAATTGAACATGTTCAGAAGAACTGCATGGTCAACAGTCATAGGACACTGGGTGAACGCCTCACCGGCAAAAATGGAGAGTCCGATGTTGTCGTTGGGACGTCCGTTGATGAATTCGGCCGCAACTGACTTTGCCGCCTCAAGACGGTTGGGCTTGAGGTCCTGCGCCAGCATGCTGGTCGAAACGTCGACACACATCATTATGTCAATTCCCTCAATTTCAGTATCCTGCCACCTGTCAGTTGTCTGGGGACGTGCAAGAATTACGGCAAGCATGGCGAATGCCAGCATTTCCAGAATGAAAGGCAGGTGTATAAGATAGCATTTCCAGCTTTTCCCCACTGCGGCGAACATGCCGGTGGAAGGAACCGATATTGAAGCCCTCCTCTTGCGGCCCTTCATCACATACCAGACCACAGCCGGTATGATAAGCAGCAGAAGTAGCAGATATGCGCTGTTTGCAAATGTCATGTCCACTTGTTTTTAGAAGAGTACCAAATATAACAGGAACAATGCCGATCCAAGCAGGTCAGCAGCAACGCATGCCAGTACGATAACGCTGACCAGCAGAGTGATACGTGCCTTTTTGCTCCGTTTTTCTATAACCACAGTTTCCTCCTTGGGCTGCATGTCACCGGCAGGCTGCTCCAGGAGAGTGTCCTTGACAAATTCAACCGCACTGAGCAGGTTGCGGTCATTTTCACCCAGCATGGGACGCATCTTGGCGAACTTTACCATATCGGCAGTGGTCAGAAGTTCGGACAGTTCCTTCAGTGATTCCTTGTCACGGCTCTCATTGAGATGTTCCAATATCTCATCGGAAGTCATTTCAGTGGCATTGAATCCGAAACGCTCGTTTATGTACTGGCGCACAATGTCTGTCAGCTGGGTGTAGTATTCCTTGGGATCATCGTCATGGGCACGTCCTTCAGAACGCAGCCGTTCAATGCCTTCCAGCGCACGTGTGTGGGCGGGCAGTTTGGGTTCGACCCTGATGCGCCTTATTATAGGTTTGTTGTCCTTGTACCTGCGCAGCAGGAAGAACATGACTGTCAGCGCTATGAGGGAAATGATCAGGAATGTCACCGGCATGATCACCTCCCTGAAAATGACCGGAGTGTTCATGTTCTCCTTGGGGCCGTATATGTCCGATGCATTCTCTTCCGGTATCTCATACGTCATGAATGCCAGGGCCAGACGGTTTGACAGGTGAGGCTGGCCGTCAACTTTCACTTCGACCGGTGCAATGTAATAAAGTGCCGAATCAAAGCTTGTCACAGTATAATGGCGTGTGACTGTCATGCGTTCCCCACGGTTAAGCAGCACCGTATCAGTCCTGACCGGAGGTATGATTTCCAGCCCGCTTACAACCGTATCGCTGAACAGGGGGAATTCTACAAGCTGTCCGCTGTCACATGTGACACCCAGGTGAAGTCCGGTCTGCTGGCCTATCCACATCATCATGGAATCCAGTGAAGCTTCCACAATTACATCTCCCGCACGTGAAACCGACGGGGCCAGCAGCATGAGAACCAATGGAATATATGATAATAATCGTCTCATCTTCAGTTTCTTTTGGCAAAGAGTCCCATCAGGGCCTTAACGTAATCCTGATCAGTGCGCACGCTTACGCAGTCCACACGGCTGCGGGTGAGAATATCCTTCATGCGTGCGCTGCTTTCAAGCCACCATTTCCTCTGGGCCTCACGCACGGCTTTCGATGACGTGTCCACATACATCTCCTGCCCGCTTTCGGAATCCAGCATTCTCATAAGACCGGCGTCGGGCAGTTCCTCCATGCGTCTGTCATAGACCTGAATGGCCACCACGTCATGCTTGCGGTTGGCAATGGTCATGGCATTGCGGTAGTCATGGCTGTCAATGAAGTCACTCAGCAGGAAGGCGGTACAGCGTTTCTTCACAGCACCGGTAAGGAATTCAAGGGGCACGGAAATGTCAGTCCTGTCACTTTCCGGTGTGAAGTCAAGCAGTTCGCGTATCAGGTAGAGAATATGCCTGCGTCCCTTCTTTGGAGGAATGAACTTCTCAATGCGGTCACTGAAGAACATCAGGCCCACCTTGTCATTGTTTTCAATGGCGGCGAATGCTATGGTGGCGGCAATTTCAGTTACCATTTCACGCTTCATGCAGACCTGTGTGCCAAAATTCAGACTGTTCGACACATCGACCATAAGCATGACAGTCAGTTCGCGTTCCTCTTCAAAGACCTTGGAATACGGCTTGTTCATTCTTGCCGTCACGTTCCATTCAATGTCACGCGCGTCATCGCCGTACTGGTATTCGCGCACCTCACTGAATGCCATACCGCGCCCCTTGAACGCAGTGTGGTACTGACCGGCAAAGATATTGTTTGACAGACCGCGGGTCTTGATCTCTATCTTGCGGACCTTGGCAATCAGTTCCTGGGTTTCCATCAGGGAACTTCTACCTTGTTGAGTATACGGCTTACAAGTTCGTCCGATGTCACATTGGTGGCTTCGGCCTCATAAGTGAGTCCGATGCGGTGGCGCAGGACATCATGAGCTATTGCACGCACGTCTTCAGGCACAACGTAACCGCGGCGCTTGATGAAAGCGTATGAACGTGATGCGAGTGCCAGATTTATCGATGCACGAGGCGAACCGCCGAAAGCAATGAGTTCCTTTATCTCCTTGAGACCGTATTTCTCCGGATAGCGGGTTGCGAACACAATGTCAGCAATGTACTGCTCAATCTTTTCGTCCAGATAGACCATGTCCACCACCTTGCGTGCCTCGACAATGTCATCAGTTCCCATGACAGGCTTCACGCAGCCTATTTCATGATGTATCTGCTGGTGGATTATCTTCTTCTCCTCTTCAAGCTTTGGATAGTCAATGACTGCCTTCAGCATGAAACGGTCCACCTGAGCCTCAGGCAGAGGATAGGTACCCTCCTGCTCTATCGGGTTCTGGGTTGCCATGACCAGGAACGGTTTGGGCAGCTGGAATGTCTCACCGCCTACTGTAACCTGACGCTCCTGCATTGCCTCCAGAAGAGCGCTCTGCACCTTGGCCGGAGCACGGTTAATTTCATCGGCCAGAATGAAGTTTGCGAACACCGGGCCCTTCTTGGCCACAAACTGTCCGTCCTTCTGGCTGTAGATCATTGTACCGGTAACATCGGCGGGCAGCAGGTCCGGGGTGAACTGTATGCGGTTGAAACTGGCATCAATAAGTGATGCAAGAGTCTTGATGGCAAGTGTCTTGGCCAGGCCCGGGACACCTTCAAGCAGGATATGCCCGTCAGAAAGTAATCCGATAAGCAATGACTCGACCAGATGTTTCTGGCCCACTATGACCTGATCCATTCCGGCCATAAGGTTGGTAACGAATGCGCTCTGTCTTTCAATGCGTTCATTCAGTTCCCTGATGTCAACGTTTTCACTCATAGTTCAATATTGTTTTTTCCTTTTATGCTGTTGTTTGTATTCAATGCCCCAAATATAGGTCCTATAGCCGATAAGTGTAATTAGAAAAAGATTAAACGATGCCAAAATTTTTCAATTTTAAACCTATTTGTGTTCAAGTTTGGGAATCAGTATGACCGCCCCTACCTTGAGCGACTTGGAACTGTCCAGATGGTTGTATGCGGCAAGATACGGCCACAGTTTCTTGGTGCCGTATGTATGCTTTGCAATAATCGTCAAGGTTTCACCCTTCTCAATGACATGCCTGCCCAGCGTTCCGGTCATACGGTAACTGACAGTGTCTGCTGCCGTGAATTCGGACAGATCACGTGCGTCATCGGCCTGATTCAGCCTGAACGCCTGCTGTACTGATGCGGTGGCGGCAGCGGCCGGATGCGTTTCAGGCACGGAAGGCTTGCGTTCTGCAGGTTCACCGGCAGCTGCAGGAGCAGCTTCCGGAGCGCTTGCCGTGGCCTGCTGCGTTTCCTGCTGCGTTTCAGTTACAGTAACGGGCATGGTGACAGCGGTATCGGGTATTGCAGCAACAGGTTCAATTTCAGGTACTTCAATCCCAGCGGCATCAGTCCTGACAGTATTGTGGTCCATTACAGCCAGCAGGCGGCTGCCTATTACCGGCCAGAACAGCACATAAGCCAGGCCAAGTACAAGCGCAATGGAAATTATCCATACCAGCAGTTTCAGGGTTATTCTCTTGCCGCGCGATTGTGTAATCTCACGGACCTGGCCAGCAGGTTCTGCAGCGGCTGATCCGGCAGCGGGCTCTCCAACCGTAGCGGCAGCAGGTTCTTCAACCGGAGCGGCAGCGGGTTCTTCAACCGGAGCGGCAGCGGGCTCTTCAACCGGAGCGGCAGCGGGTTCTCCAACCGGAGCTGCGGATTCTTCCGGAAGTTCAGTCACTGTCTCCACAACTGCGGCACCACCCTCTTCCATCGCTTCAAGAGCTGCAGCCTGTTCATCGGACAGGATTACAGTTTCAAATGCGCTGAACGGACGGTTCAGAGTCTCCTTCAGCACGGCATCCGGGGTGAAGGAAATCTTCTGGTGACCGGCTATGGTGAACCTCTCTCCGGTATTGACATTGACACTTTCACGGTCCTCCATCTGGAGCAGTTTGAAAGTGCCCAGTCCCTTTACTTTGACAAGCCCGTCCGAAATGACCTTGTCAGCAATGATGTCAAAGAATGACTTCACGAACTGTTCGGCGGCTGCGCGTGACATTCCGCTCTCGGAAGCGAACAGTTCCGACAACTGTGTCTGGTTAAGTTTCTCCATCGGACCGCGCTTATTTGAGTTTTTCCTTGAGGATTGAACTGGGCTTGTATGTCAGAGCAATCTTGGGCGGTACAAGCATGCGCACGCCGGTGGTGGGATTGACTGACACCCTTTCATTCCTTTTTCTCACCTCAAGCACACCGAACCCGGACAGACTGACAGTATCACCGTTCTGCCACAGTTTCTCCATGACATTGACCAAGGTCCCGACATGCTGGGCGCACTTGTCTGCGGAAATGCCGCATTTCCCTGACAGCTCATTCAAAAACTGCTTGTTGTTCATATTGATTGGGGTTGTTTGTCCAAAACTTCAGCATACAGGTCAAAGACGTCACTGTCAGTGATCCTGACATTCAGGAACTGTCCTGCAGCCAGTTCGCGGTCAGCCCTGATGAGCACTTCAGGATCCACATCGGGTGAATCGAATTCGGTGCGCCCTATGTACCAGTCACCTTCACGGCGGTCAATGACAGTCTTCAGGACCTGGCCCACCTTGGCAGAATTCAGTTCTTCCGATATGTCCTGCTGCACACGCATCAGGCGTGACAGGCGTGACTGCTTGATATCATCGGGAACATCATCACTGTAATGGAGGGCTGAATATGTGCCTTCAACTTCACAATAGGCGAAAGCGCCCATACGTTCGAACCGCTGTTCGCGGACAAAGTCCAGAAGCTGCGAATAGTCATCTTCCGTTTCGCCGGGGAAGCCCGTCATGAGCGTGGTGCGCAGGTGTATGCCGGGAACCGTTTCACGTATGCGTGCCAGAAGGTCACGTGTCTCAGCGGCAGTGATATGGCGTTTCATGCGTTTCAGGACCGGATCGCTGATATGCTGCAGGGCCAGATCCATGTACCGGCAAACGTTGTCGCGCTCTCGGATAACATCCAGCAGGTCCATGGGAAAGTCATTCGGATAACCGTAATGCAGGCGTATCCATTCAATGCCCTGAATGTCTGACAGACGCTTCACCAGGTCAGCTATCTGCGATTTGCGTGCAGTGTCATACCCGTAGAAAGTCAGGTCCTGGGCTATGAGCTGTATTTCCTTCACGCCCTTGGCCACCAGTCTGTGCGCCTCATCAAGAATGTCCTCCTGACTGCGGGAGCGGTATGGTCCTGTCATGAGCGGAATGGCGCAATAGGCACAGCCGCGGCTGCAGCCTTCAGCTATCTTGAGATATGCGTAATGTGACGGGGTGGTTATCATGCGTTCGTTGGCAATGGCAGGGTTCCATTCATGTCCTGCCTTTTCGACAAGACGGTCCCAGTCAAATTTGCCGTACCAGCCGTCAACTTCAGGAATCTCCTGCTGCAGTTCGCTGTGGAACTTCTGGGAAAGGCAGCCCATGACATACAGACGGCCTATCTTTCCGGCTTTCTTGAGTTCACCGCACTCCAGAATCATGTTGACTGACTCCTCCTGAGCGTCACCTATGAATCCGCATGTGTTTATGATTACAGTTTCAGCGCTGACCTTCTCAGGGTCATGCCTCACTTCAAGTCCTGTGGCACGGAACTGCGCCATAAGCTTCTCGGAATCGACAAGATTCTTTGAACAACCTAAAGTGATTATATCCACGCAACCCTTTCTCATCAGTCCAGTTTGAAGAGTGAATCCACGAATTCAGTCCTGTTGAAGACCTGCAGGCTGTCAGCTGACTCACCCAGACCGACATACTTTACAGGTACCTTGAACTGGTCCGATATGCCTATCACCACACCGCCCTTGGCCGTTCCGTCCAGTTTGGTGACGGCCAGCTGCGTAACCTGCGTGGCAAGAGTGAACTGACGTGCCTGTTCGAACGCGTTCTGGCCTGTCGATCCGTCAAGGACCAGCAGAACGTCATCAGGAGCGCCCGGGACGACCTTGTTCATGACACCACGTATCTTGGTCAGTTCGTTCATCAGACCCACCTTGTTGTGCAGACGTCCGGCGGTATCGATGAGAACCACATCGGCATTGTTGGCTACGGCCGATGACAGCGTGTCATACGCCACCGATGCCGGATCAGAACCCATAGCCTGATGTATTACCGGAGCATCCACCCTGCGCCCCCACTCCTGCAGCTGTTCTATGGCTGCGGCACGGAATGTGTCAGCGGCGCCAAGGTATACGTTGAGGCCCCTTTTCCTGAACTGACAGGCCAGCTTGCCTATTGTGGTCGTCTTGCCTACTCCGTTAACGCCAACCACCAGCACCACATACGGCTTGCGGGAGACAGGTACGGAGAACGGTTCGCTGTCATCATCGGGATTGTTCTCATAGAGAAGGGAACGTATTTCATCGCGGAGAATGCCGTTCAGTTCATCTGTACCCATGTACTTGTCACGGGCCACACGCTGCTGTATGCGTTCTATTATCTTCAGGGTTGTCTCAACGCCTACATCGGATGTGATGAGAACCTCTTCAAGATTGTCCAGAACCTCATCATCGACCTGAGTCTTGCCCGCAATGGCACGGGCTATCTTTGAAAACACGCTTGTCTTGGTCTTTTCCAGACCTTTGTCAAGCACTTCCTTCTTCTCCTTGGAAAATATTGAAAACAAACCCATATAAGCAATTCCGGCCCCGTTTTGAAATATCACGGACCCAAATTGCAAAGTTATATAAATAAGGTGAGAAATGCAACAGTTGGCGGAAAACACATAAGACCCCGCCGGATACGGGCAAAAAGAAAGGCGGGACAGCCGTTTCCAGGTTGTCCCGCCCTATACTTGATACTTGAAAGCGCCTTACTTGATGGCGTCCTTGAGCTGTTCTTCAGTAACGATCTGTTCTGTAAACATGTAAGCGCCGGTCTTGGGTGACTTCACCATCTTGATGACCTTGCTCATTGAAACCTTGCCGGTACGCAGGGTAGCAACTACTTTCTTTGCCATAGTATTGCAGTATTACTTGATCTCGCGATGGATTGTCATCCTCTTGAGAATGGGGTTGTACTTCTTGAGTTCCAGTCTCTCAGGAGTATTCTTCCTGTTCTTGGTGGTGATATAGCGGGAAGTGCCCGGCATACCGCTGTCCTTGTGCTCAGTGCATTCCAGAATAACCTGTACCCTGTTGCCTTTTACTTTCTTAGCCATAGTATTACTCCTTAACTGTTGTTACGCGATAATTCTGATGTCCTTCCAGTCGCAATATCCGGCGGCAACAGCCTCCTTGAGAGCGGCATCAAGACCCTTCTTGTTGATGATTCTCAGGCCGGCAGCACTGAGTTTGAGGCTGATCCAGCAGTTCTCTTCCACGTAGAAGAACTTCTTAGTGAACAGATTGACGTCAAATGTCCTCTTGGTTCTGCGCTTTGAATGAGAGACATTGTTGCCAACCATTGCCTTCTTTCCGGTGATCTGACAAATTCTTGACATATCTATCTTATTTTTATTGTTTTATTGCTGTGTTCTCAAAACAGGGTGCAAAATAACATCATTTTTTTCACTCCGCCAAACATTTCACCCATATTTTTCATACCCGGCAATTCCTTTTAAATAATATTATGAACTCAAAGTCTGGTATTGGAGAAAATGGGCACGTCAATGTCACAGAAATCCTTGTCAAGGTACTTGAAATAACCTGTTGCGGCAATCATTGCGGCATTGTCAGTGGTGTATGAGAACTTTGGTATGTACACCTTCCAGCGGTACCTGCGGGCGTGGTCCTGGAATGCCTCCCTGAGACCGGTATTGGCTGAAACGCCGCCGGCTACAGCAATCTCCCTGATGCCCGTATCCTTTGCCGCCTGGCGCAGTTTCTTCATGAGTATGTCCACTATGGTCTTTTCCAGCGATGCGCACAGGTCCTCCTTGTGGTGTTCAATGAAATCGGGATCGTCCTTCACCCAGTCACGCAGACTGTACAGGAACGATGTCTTCAGGCCGCTGAAACTGTAGTCGTATCCGGGCACCACAGGCTTGCTGAACTTGTATGCATCGGGATTGCCCTGACGTGCCAGACGGTCTATCACAGGACCTCCGGGATACCCGAATCCCATGACTTTCGAACACTTGTCCATGGCCTCGCCGGCGGCATCGTCAATGGTCTGTCCCAGTATCTCCATACTGCTGTATGACGACACCTTTACTATCTGTGAATTGCCGCCTGATACCAGCAGGCACAGGAACGGGAACGCTGGCGTTTCATGCTCCACGCCCGGTTCCTTTATGAAATGGGCCAGGATATGCCCCTGCAGGTGGTTGACTTCAATCATGGGAATGCCCAGCGAGCGCGCGAAACCTTTTGCAAAGGATACGCCCACAAGAAGCGACCCCATAAGTCCCGGACCGCGGGTGAAAGCCACCGCATTGAGCCGGTCCGCTTCTATTCCAGCCCTTTTCAACGCGGTATCGACCACCGGAACAATGTTCTGCTGGTGCGCCCTTGAAGCCAGTTCGGGCACCACCCCACCATATTCTTCATGAACCTTCTGGCTTGCCACGACATTGGACAGAAGTTCACCGTTCTTCATGACGGCAGCTGAAGTGTCGTCACAGGACGATTCTATACCGAGAACATAAACGTCTTCCATTGCATTTTCCTTTCGGGCTGCAAAGTTACCGCAAATATTCTGTAAATTTGCACCGATTACTTGATAACACAATTTCTGACGATGATTTGGAACGAAAGAATGGAATGCATGTCACGTGATGCGATGCGTGAACTGCAGGGGGAAAAACTGAAACGGATTGTCAGGCATGCCTATGAAAACTCACCTTTCTACAGGACAAGGTTCGATGAGCACGGCGTGCACCCCGATGACATCAAATCGATCGATGACATAACCAGACTGCCCTTTACAATAAAAAAGGACCTCAGGGACAACTATCCGTTCGGACTCATGGCTGTCCCCATGTCCGATATAATCAGACTGCACGCATCATCGGGCACCACAGGCAAACCCATTGTCGTGGGCTACACCCGCCAGGACCTTGACAACTGGTCAGAAGCCGTGGCACGCTGTTTCACGGCATTCGGTCTGGGCAAAAGCGACCTGGTACAGATATCATACGGATACGGTCTTTTCACCGGCGGACTTGGCGCACATGACGGAGTCCAGAAAATAGGCGCCACTGTCATACCCACCAGCAGCGGCAACACCCAGAAACAGATACAGCTCATGCAGGATTTCGGTTCTACAGCCATTGCCTGCACCCCATCATATGCCCTCTACATGGCTGAAACCATAAGGAAGATGGGCATCGATGCCAGGAATCTGAAACTGCGCATAGGCATATTCGGCGCTGAACCGTGGACCGCTGAAATGCGCCGTGAACTGCAGGAACAGCTGGGCATAAAGGCCTATGACATATACGGTCTCACTGAGATAAGCGGTCCCGGCGTGGGCGGCGAATGCGAATGCCAGAACGGTACGCACATATGGGAGGACCTGTTCTATCCGGAAATAATAGACCCCGTCACCCTGCAGCCTGTCGAACCCGGCCAGAAGGGCGAACTGGTGTTCACCACGCTTGACAAGTGGGGAATGCCGATGATACGCTACCGCACCCGTGACCTTACGTCACTGAACTATGACATATGCGACTGCGGGCGCACCTGCGTCAGGATGGGCAAGATTCTGGGCCGCAGCGATGACATGATGATAATACGCGGCGTGAACGTGTTCCCGTCACAGATTGAATCCATACTGCTTGAATTCCCGGAATATGAACCCTACTTCCTTATTGAGGTGGACCGCGTGAACAACACCGACACGTTTGACATTCAGGTTGAAGTCAAGCCTGAATTCTACACTGACCAGATCAACCTGCTGGTACGTCTGCGCCAGCGCCTCACTTCAAGGATACAGAGCGTGGTAGGAATACAGCCCAACATCAGGATTGTCCAGCCGGGCACCATTGAACGTTCCACCGGCAAGGCCAAACGTGCCATTGACCACCGCAAATTCGAATAACCTTCAAACTTCCATCGGATATGCTTATAAGACAGATTTCAGTTTTTCTCGAGAACAGACAGGGCATGTTTGCAGAAATTGCCCGTCTTCTTGGCAACAACGGCATCAACATGAAGGCCTTCACGGTATCTGAAACGGAAGACTTCGGCATTGCCCGCATCATTGTTGAAAGGAGCCAGATTGACCGCGCGTTCAATCTCATCAAGTCCAATTCATACGCAGTGACCATGAACCAGGTGGTCTATCTTGAGTGCGGCAATGTCCCCGGTGCCATGGCCGACGCAATGGAACGCCTTGCCGCTGCAGGCATATCAGTCGAATACATGTACGCCTTTGCCGATTCGTCATCGGAGTATTCCAGAGTGATCATCAGACCTGACAACATAGAACTTGCCAACCAGATAGTGCAGGAACTGTAATGTCTGGTGGGGACTGTCCCTGTTGAATAGGGACTGTCCCTGTTTGTCATGCCCCGGAAAGGGGAAAAAACGGCCGGAACATTTTAATATGCTGACTGCATGAAGTATATTTGCGGATATGAAATGGAAACTCATACCCGCTTTTCTGCTCTCCGTGCTCTATGGAGGCGCGGCGGTATGCCAGACCGTTTCATTCTCCAAACCGCACGGGGTGTATGACACACACTTCCCCCTGATGCTGAGCAGTCCTGAAGACACTGGCGCTACAATACTCTACACGCTTGACGGCAGCACCCCAAATGCCAAATCAAAAGTCTATGACTCTTCGTTCAGAATAAAGAAAACCACCGTAGTGCGCGCCGTTGCAGTTCCCTCGGGCACAGATCCGGCTGACTGGACATTCAACCCGGCAGACGTTGCAACACAGACATACATACTTCCGGAATCAGTCCTTTCACAATCCGATCACCCGACAGGATACCCCGGCACCTGGGGCAATTTTGCGCAGATGTCAGGAAAAGCGCCCGCAGACTACGGAATGGACAGCGAACTGCTAGCTGACCCCGGTTTCAGAGACAAGGCCTACAAGGGTCTGTGGCAACTGCCTGTAGTATCAATAGTATCGGACAAGGGGAATTTCTTCAATGAGGAGGCCGATGAAAACACCGGCGGCATATTCATACATACCGGCGCTCCGGTTGGCAGCCAGACCGGACGCGGCTGGGAAAGGCCGGTTTCATTCGAACTGATAGGCGGAGAAATGGGACATGATGTGCAGGTGAACTGCGGCATAAAGCTGCATGGAGGCCACAGCCGCCTGCCGGAAAAGAGCCCCAAGCACAGCATGCGGCTCATGTTCAAGGAAAAGTACGGTCCCAAGAAACTGAAATATGACCTGTACGGAACTGACGGCGCACAGAAATTCGACAATATCATAATAAGGTCTTTCTTCGGAAACTCATGGCAGCACTGGAGCGAAAGCAACCGCACCATAGCCCAGTACGCACGTGACCTGTGGGCACGCACCACGCAGCAGAAACTGGGCTGGCCCGCAAGCCGCGGGCAGTATGTGCACGTATTCATAAACGGCATGTACTGGGGCATGTACAATCTTACCGAACGTCTGGATGACGATTACTGCCAGTACACGTTCGGAGGCAGCGCTGAAGATTATGACATATACAAGGACAACAGCCTTTTCCGCGGCAGCAAGGACCTGTGGAAGAAGATGACCGCCACGGTTGACAGTGTCAGGCATTATGCATCGGACCTGAAGGATTATGACACTTCCAACAGAATATACCGCAGGCTGGACGGACTCATTGACATTGACAATTTCATTGACTACATGATAATGAACCAGTTTGGCGGCAATACGGACTGGGATTACCACAACTGGGTGGCCATAGTGAACCGCAAGAATCCCGGAACCGGTTTCAGGTTCTTCTGCTGGGATACCGAAATGATTTTCCAGGGTATTGATGACAATTCCCTGAGACCGTCCAGTCCGGGAAAGATTACTGACATATTCAACGGCCTGCGCAAGAACAGAGTGTTCCTGCACCGCTACATTGACCGTGTGTACTCACTGACTCATGGCAACGGACTGCTAACGGCAGACAGTGTGACAGCCACATGGAACAGCCTGTATGAACAGATTGACATGGCGCTCTATGACGAATCGGCACGCTGGGGCGACTACCGGCGCGACGTGCACCAGTACAGCAGCAAAGGCAGCCTGTTCACCCCCGACACCTATTTTCAGACCGAACGCAAGAGACTTCTGAATGAGTATTTCCCCAAAAGACCGGGGAAACTGATATCCCAGCTGCAGACTGAAGGCTGGTATCCCAAGACCGATGCTCCGACAGTCCTGGTCAACGGCAGCGATTCATATACATGGACCGCAGCATACGGAGACACGCTTGGAACAGGCGATGCGCTGACACTTTCCGTTTCAGGAAAGGGCACCATTTATTACACGCTTGATGGAAGCGATCCGGTTTCGTGGTATGATTCTCCTGACGGCAAAGCGGCTGGTTCAGTCTACAAGACCGGCACAGACCTTACCGCATCAGTATTCCATGACCCGGACTACCCCTACACCACTTTCACTCTGAAGACCGCCTGCCTGTCTGCCGGGGGAGAATGGAGTCCCACCCTCACCCGCATTCTGGTCGCTGAAAATCCGCTCATGAGCGGTGTCTCCACCAGTCCGTCACATCATGGTGTGACCGTTTCCGGCGGCAGGATTCTTATTGACGGCCATCCCGCTGTCCGCGTGACAAGCCTGTCCGGAATCAACGTCCCCAATTCCAACCTTGCCGCAGGCATCTATATGGCCGACGGCCACAAGGTTGTGGTGGAATAATGCGGCAAACTTTCAGGGAAATGCCGTTCTATGCGTTCTGGCTGCAAGTTTGTCCTCTTTAGCCCAGCCACTCTATTTGTCGTCCTCCCGGGGTTTATCCTTGTATTTATTGTCATAGGCTTCACCTCTCGGAACAAGATAATGTCATTGACGGTAAGCCATTTGATGTTACTGAGATTACCAGAAAGAAGGA
>JAKSIS010000018.1 GCA_024398665.1 Bacteroidaceae bacterium | reverse complement strand
ACTAGACTGGTCGCTTCAATGGCAACTTAGCTGCACCAAAAGTGACGAAGAACCTGATTATGGAAGAGGGAAGCAACGTGCTATTGCTATTGAAGACGATAGCAGTAATTTTTTCAATGGGTGATCCCAAATGGATAATTCCAATTGCATTGTGTATGGTTGGCGTACTCATTGCCGCCTGGAAGGCCCCGAACTGGGTGCGTGACATCGGTCTTGTGGCACTTGTTATCGGTCTGCTGTCTGTGGCCTTCAATTATCATTCAGGTATTATATACATAGAACAGATTGCTGTTAATATAGGTCATGATGACATAATCAGTCCCAGTGTTTTAATAGAAGCGCAAAGACATAACGTTATTGCTCCGATGTGCGGACTGTTTGTCTATATTATCGCCCAAATTATCAGTCTCGTGCAGAGTCCCAAACGTTGAACTTTATGTCAAACATCTTAAACTGAAAATGTTATGCTGTTATTTTCACCTATATCATATTATCTGGAAAGTGGACATCTGAATACCAGTCCCATCGGTTGTTTCTTTGATAAGGATATTCTGTTTTTCACAATCGTTCTGCTCACAGCACTGGTTTTAATGATCATTTCCGCATGGAAAGCACCCAAAAGGGTCAGGCCGTTAGGACGCATTGCACTGTCATTTACCATTTTGAAAGTATTCATTACCATACTTGAGCATGTTGACGCACGCATGGTGGCTTCCCCTGATTGGAATCTCATATACGGATTTCGCGTATGGTATTCCTGCACCACAGTGGCAATTCTGGGACTGTCAGTGTATCTGATTTCCATCATCATAGATATCATCCGGACTCCAAGAATATAAGAAACCGTCACCTTTGCTGAAATGAAACAAAGACTCGTCATAACCGCCTATTGGACAGTTACGGTTCTTATAAGTGCAATCGTACTGTACTACACTTTACTTGACTTTGATGATTACGGTTTTGCCGATGCCCTTCTGGCTGGCATTATGCTGCTGCCTGCTGGGCTTATAATCAAATTCTCCCTGCCTCAAATTTTGGAACGTCCCAGAATAAGGAAAATCACAGATTTTTGCCTCCTGGCAGTGACTGTATATTTACTTGGACTTCTGCTGTTGGTTATAGGCTGTGCTATCGTATCCAGAAACCTCCTTGAAAACGATGGAGGTGTCATTCATCGGGCAGTGTTTGTACCTGACAGTCCGATAATTCCCTTAACCATAGTATTTGCTGCAATTCTGTTCAGCGCGGGAGACTGGTTACTGACAAATTTTTTGCGCAAAAAGATGGGCAACGAACCTGTCAGCATCACTTTCAACAGCGAACGCAGGCCGGTTACACTGCTTCTGTCCGAGATCCTGTACGTGGAAAGCAATGATGACGAAACATGGGTGCACTCCATTGATGGCCGGAAGTATCGCAACATAACCCCTATTTCACAATGGGAGAATCTCCTTGGCATCGATTTTGTGCGCATACACCGCTCATTTCTGGTGGCACGCGCTCATATAGAATGCGTCAAGTCCGGCTGTCTTACCATTGACAGCGGTATAGAACTGCCAATCTCACGCAAATATCAACATTCTTTCAGTTCCAAATGATTCAAATGCAACGTATTTAAGTTAACGGTCCAAACCATATCAGAACGTATATGGAAACAGCTTACCAACAAGGATACGTTTCATCGTTAGAACGTATATGGAAACAGCTTACCAACAAGGATACGTTTCGGGTGGTGTTGGTTTTCTTGACAACATTGCACTCAGATTGCCTGTAGGGCCGATTCTTGTGCAATGTTGTCACGCAAATTGGCCAAAAACGGCAAAATCATTGACAACATTGCAGTAAAAACGGCGTTCTGAGCCTTCTGGTTGCGATGTTGTCAGGAGTTGGGCAAACGGAGTTGGAATACGCCCCAAAACAAATCTGTTCTCAAATTCCGTTAGCTCAGTCAACACTCAATCTATATAGAGAATTGAAAAGATATAATGTGTCGGGCCAAATGTTGTCTATTCATCGTTGTAATGGCTATTGTCTGAACAGGTATCTGACTCAAGGTGCGTACTGTCAGTTCACGGCCGGGGTGCGGGTTCCGAACCTGCCCGTGTGGGTTATGTTGCAGTCATAGCTTATGGTGTATGTGCCGCGGTCCAGGTGTTCTATGAGGAACAGGTTGCTGAACCGGCCAGGAGCGTTGTAGTAGCTTACAGTTCCGGTTTCGTATTCTGGACTTGTGCCGTCTGTGGCCATTGGAACGCTTGTGCCGTGGTGCGGGGTCATGTTGACGGGCATAAGGTTGGCAGGCAGCAGGTCGTTTATCTGTACGCAGTCAAGGGGACGGTCGGACTTGAGTTCGAGAATTACAGTCACTTTGTTACGGCCCGGCACAAGACGGCGGCTTACAGCAAGGCCGGCCTTTTCATGTGATTCGGCGCTGCCGGAATCAAGGCAGTCGTCAAGCCAGCTGGCGGCCTGGGCAGACTCAGTGACAAAGCCGTTCCTCTTCAGGGAGCGTACAAGCCATGCCTGGGTATCGGTCTGGCTGTCGCGGCCGTTGTTTCCTGATGTGTTGTCACGCCACCAGCGGCCTGCTGCGCTTTCGAACAGCGAACGTTCCACAAGCGATGTGGCAAGCTGTCTGTCTTCTAGCACATACGCGGTCTTGGCCCGTACGGCAAGTGTCATGTAGGTTCTGTTCTCTGCTGCAAGTGCTGTCTTGAGCGCTTCACGCTTTATTCCATTGTCGGAACTGGTCAGGTTCCACGGAAGCAGAAGGCAGTCCAGAACCATTCCGTCAATTCTGCCTCCGTCTTTTAATGAGAATGAGACATTGCTGTCAATATACTGCAGGGCCTTTTCAATCATGGGGCGGTAACTGCCGTCAGAAGCTATTGTGCCGTCCTGGAGCATGCAGGCCACTGAGAGCATGACATCGGTGGTGATATCGGTCCGCGATATGCCGCCCGGAATCCAGGACCAGCCGCCATCAGCGTTCTGAAGTGAGAAAAGCCTGTCAATGGCTGATTCATCGGCCTTCCTGCCCAGCAGACCGTCAAACGCAATGTTCCTTGCCAGGGTGCGGGCATCGCTGCTTGTGTTTCCGAAACTGTATTCCAGACGCGAAGGCACGCTCTGCATGTCCAGTACGGGAATGCGGTCCTCTTCGCCGTCGCCGTCCTTGCCGCAGACTGCGGTGATGCGGTACGTCATGTCACCCGTGAAACCGGCCGGTGCTGTGACTGGGAACGACACTGTGGCACGCTCTCCTGCAGGGACGGTGACGGTCTTTTCGTCCAGCCATATCATATCGTCAATCTGAATTTCAAGACGTACGCGTAGATCGGCATTGTCCGGCAGACTGTTTGTCAGGACCGATGTGAAGTCAAGGCTGTCACCCTGAACCAGATAAGCGGGTACTGATGGCTGTATCATTATGTTGCGGCGGGTGATGACGGTGTCACTGAGGAGCGCATGTTTCATGTCCTGTGTGAAGGCGAAGGCCTGGAAATGCCACTGTGCCAGACGGTCGGGAGCGTTGAATCTGAGAACGGCGCGGCCGCGTGAATCGGTGGTGACGGATGTTCTGAACAGACCGGTGGGGTCAAGGTCCCTGCGCATCAGCGCTTCCAGTTCGTCACGTGTCAGTTCGGCTGCAGGCCGCTGTTCGAAGGGCACGGAATTGAATGCTATGCCCTTCAGGCCTGCAAAGCGGCCCTGAAGGGCATAGTCCAGGGAGAAGGAGTAGCCGTCACCGTTCCAGCTGGCACATTCAGGACTGTAAACATAAGGCATGTCAATGTCAAGGAACTGCGGGTTGTAGCCGGGTGCGCCTTTCCATGAATTGCTGTAATGTGTGCCTTTTTCAACTGACAGGTCATACATGTCAAGCAGCAGCCTTGCCCTGACCGGCCTGCCTTCACTGTCCTTCACGCTTATTTCCAGCTGTTCCGCATTGCCGGGATTCATGCTGCCGTCCAGACCGTCAATTGACAAGGTGAGCTTTGATCCGGGATCTGTCACATTGAAATAACAGTCCGATGATTCCCAGATGGGTGAACGGTATGCGCCCATGCACAGCTGCCTGTGTCCGGTCATGCTCCCCACAGGTATGCGCAGCCTGCGTATGGTTCCGTCGCTTATGAAACTGCCGCTTTCACCGTCATCCTGGCCAGTCATCCAGAATATGCGTGTCCCGGGTTCGCAGCTGCCCGCGTAAACGGTCAGGCTGTCACCCACGACATACTCCGTACTGTTCATGTTGTCGATGAATACCGACAGCAGCCTGTTCTGCGGGGCCCTGATACCGGGGCCGGGAATGAAATTGAACACATCGGTGGAATCAAGTGCAATCCCGTCGGGACCGTATGCGCATATCCTGTAATCGCCGCTTTCGGAAACCGGTATCATGAATATACGTTCCGATGCGTTCAGAACCTTGTCATATACTGTGGCACCGGCAGTAATCCGGGGCTGGGGGAACAGTCTGTTTTTTCCAGCCTCATCCAATGACCGTCCCAACCGGTATGTCTGCGCGGTCTCAAACCCGTTACGGCCTGTCCTTTCAAGTTTTCTTGCAGTTATGCGTACACTGTCATAGCGCAGCCATGAAGAGAACCGGTACAATACGACCGGGATACTGTCGTTCCAGACACGTTCTTCGGGGCTGAAAATGTCGGATTTGTTCGCCATGATGGTGGACAAGCTGTCATACACGGTGAAGGAATTGTATCCGGACTGTGACTGTCCTGTGACATCTGTTACGGTGTAGTCAACTGTGACACCTGCATTATCGTCACACACCATGTCTGATTTTACGCTGAACTGGAATGAGAACCGTCCGTCGTCCCCGACAGTTGTTTCACCTTCGGCATAGAGCATTCCATCTTCCGTTTTTCTGAGTCCAGGCACAATCATGTCGCTGTTGCGCCAGCCGGCGGAATGTGCCTGCCAGCGTACTTTGGCTCCAGTGACCGGCTGTTTCAGATATGTGAGTGCGCTGCCTTCAAATGTCATGGTCTCATCATATACCGGAACTCCTGCTGAGGCATTCAGCTCTACGGTAAATCCGTTCTGCTGAACTGTGCGTATCGTGAAATACGGCCACGTTCCTTCCTCGTAATTCCCGGATTCATCGGGCAGCATTATAATGGAGGATCCTGTCACGGCATTGTCCGGTACCACATACGTGCCCTGGAATGTGCCGAACATGTCGGTGACATGGGTGAATGACTGTTTTCCGGGGATTCCCTCTATTATGAATGAAACGTTGACTGTTGAATCGGGAATGACACGGTCCGGATTCATACCGTCGGTTTCTGTAAGTAATCCGGAATAGCGTATGGTGTCGCCGGGGCGGTAAACGGAACGGTCAGCGAACATGCTCAGCAGGAACCGGCTCTGTTTCGGGGCCGGTTTGACGCTGCTGTATCCGTGACGTTCTCCTGAAACGGACTCGAGCAGGTATTCCTGAGACGAATCCAGTGAATCAATGTCAATGAAACCGTCCGAACTGCCGCTGCGTATTACATTTCCGTCACCATCCTTTAGTGTGAAAGTGCAGGAACTGACAGTTTCGCCTGTAACCATGTCCAGAACCATGCCCGCCACGCTGTTTCCCCTGTCCTTCATCTGCAGGAAAGTGAGCGAACTGCACTGGAAATTGAGCATGGCAATGTACGAACTGTCGGTCATCAGGCTGTCATCCGATGCAAGCATGGTGTATGAGCCTTCAGGCAGGGCCGGTATCTCCAGCATGCGGCCGTCATGCTCCTGACCTTGCGGAAGCTTGTCCTCAGTCCACTGCAGCAGCGGCCTGGCGGCAATCTGGCGGCGCATGAGCTCCTCGTTGAAGGTCATGTCACCGGCATTGCGCTCCACTATCCTTATCCACACCTTTTCAGTACCGGTATAGGAAAGGACGGCCTTATTGACAGTTCCGGCGCATACGCGCTCAAGCATGTCAAGTCCTATGTATTTCTCCTGCTGCCGCGGTTCCAGAACTGAGCGGCACTTTGAGGCATAACTGCCGTCCGGCCATTTCTCCAGGGCATAGCGGCACATGTCAAGTGCCGTTTCTTTCATTTCGGAATCATGGGACAGCCAATCGGCTGCGCGGTATGCGAAATATCCGGATATGGGCGAACTCTCCTTCCACCTGTGGAACAGTTCCATGCATGCGGCAGCCAGAGTTTTGCGGTCAAAGTCATAAGTGTCCCAGTATATCATTTCAATGCGCAGCATGTCAATGTTGCTGCGTACCAGGTCCGATGAGTTCATGTTGCGCTGTGTCAGCTGGCGCAGACTGCGAACCGGAACCAGCCAGTATTCGTCATCCAGCGTTTCTGTGGCCTGCAGGAATTCTTCAGCTGTTCCTATGAGCATGGGGTTTTCGAAAAAGGACCGGCTGCTGTAGGGGAATGTATATGAATCGATTCCCATGGACACATACAGTATAAAATCAGTCAGGCGCGGATACAGAACTGCGTCCTCATCCAGCCACGGCAGTTCAATTATGTCGGCGTATTTCCGTGACCGGCGGTCTGCTGCACGGGCAAGTTCGACAGCAAGCCCCATGTGGTATTCTATCGAATCGGAGTAGCAGGTCGATTCGCTGTCATAATAATCATACAGGTATGCTATCATCGATGATGCCAGGATGAAATGGCAAAGAGCTTTGCAGCCTGTGTCGCGCATGTCGGGAATGATGCTGCGTAAGCGGTCCATGCCGCTTTGCAGGTAGTTTTCCTCGAATTCCTCACCCAGCATCATCATATACAGTGCCGAGCGCAGCATCTGGTGGTCATCGGATTTCTCCTTTGCCTTTTCGAAGATTCTGGATGCCGTTTCACAGGCGCTTTCGGGGGCATCGGCCTCCATGAACGCATCAACCTGTTTCCACATGCTGCGGAATGACTGCGCACCGGCTGTCATGCACAGTGCGACGGAAACTGTCAGCAACACAAAAAATCTTTTCATATCATCATATTTTTGATGCAAAAGTGGTGCAATTGACGATGGATTGCAAAACAATGGCGTTGCAAATGCGTTGCAAATGCGGTTAAATGTCTAATTGGGAGTTTTCCGATGCCTTGCCGGTGGGAGAGTTATTGAGAAAAAAATAGTTGAAATTTAGTTGTGCTTTCAGAATAATGTTGTATGTTTGCCGTGTCAACTAAAAATGAACTATAGTTTAAAACACCCGGATATGAAAAAACTCAGCAGGAGAGAAAGAGTGATCATGGACATTTTCTGGAAGAACGGTCCGCTGACAACAAGTGAAATTAGGGAACTTATGCCCGAACCGCGTCCGCACATCAACACCATATCAACGCAGGTACGCATGCTTGAAAGCAACGGTTTCGTTTCTCACCGCAAGGAGGGGACCGGTTACCGTTATTTCAGTGTCATAGAATGGCTGGACTACAGCAAGGAGTATGATGTCAATCCTCTGACCCGCTTCATGCATAACTCCTACATCAAGGCAGTGTCCGCACTGGTCTACGATGACAAGATCACAGTAGAAGAACTGGAGGAACTGGTACGTAACATCAGACAGAACAAGTGATTCATATGGCTGCTTTTCTATTATACCAGCTGAAGGCGGCTGTCCTTCTGGCGGTATTCTTCCTTGGATACCGGCTGCTTCTGGGGCGTGAGACTTTTCACAGGTTCAACAGGGCGGTGCTGATAGCAATAGCTGTCCTTTCATTCGTACTGCCATTCATCCATGTCACAAGACATGTGGACAATCCTCCTGAAACGGCCGCTGCAGGGCTGGTCCAGGAGGAATTTGCAACTGCTGATGACAGCGGCGCAGCTGCCGGATTCCAGGCGGCGGACATTCCTGCATTGCCTGTCCTGTCCGATGACATTGACTACGGTGAACCCGCACCGGACGCATCGGCTGTCACTTCAATTTCTGAAAGACGCAGTATGTCAGATATGATTGTACCAGTTCTGTTTGTGCTGTACTGGATAGGATTCGCTTTTGTAACAGTCAGGAAAGTGCTTTCAGTATCATCAATGCTCAATATCATCAGGACCGGCCGTTACGCGAACCGGCTTGACGGCTGTGATGTGATAGAATCGGACCGTATTTCGCAGCCTTTGAGCTGGATGCGGTTCATCGTAATGCCGCATGAATGGCTGGAACATGAGAATGCCATGGTATGGAAACATGAGAACCTGCATGCCAGCCGCCTGCATTCGCTTGATCTGTTTATGGCCGATATGATGACCGCGTTCCAGTGGTTCAATCCGGTAACCGCTGCGCTGCACAAGGAATTCGAAGTTATTCATGAATATGAGGCGGACCAGGCTGTGATTCAGAGCGGAGCCGATGACACACAGTACAAACTGATTCTGGTGCAAGCTGTCGCATCGAGCCGCGGCATGGCCATGACAAACTGGCTCAAACAGTCAAACCTTAAAAAAAGAATAGATATGATGGAAAAGAAACAGTCAGACGGAAGGAACCGTCTCAAAGCTTTGTACATTCCGGCAGTCATGTGTCTGTTCCTGTTTGCCAATGCGACAAAGGTTTACGGTGAAGAAAACAGTCCGGTTACGGAACAGTTCGAGAATCATGTGGTCTGGGTGTTCGACAACGGCAGTGCCAAGGTCGGACTGGACAATGCCGAACCGGCCGACATGAAACTGGACAATGTTCCCGGCTATCTGAAGAAACATAAAAAGAAGGGCGGAATAACCCGCGTCACCTTGCGGTACATGTATGACATTGCCGGCCTGGCCGATGTACAGCCGCTTGCCGAAAAACTGAGTGGTCTGGGTATCAGAGTATCCGTTGCCAACAATGACGGTATGCTGGAAAAGATTTTCATGCCTGAGTACCGCTGTGCCCGAATCTATGATGAAGGGGGCGGGCAGTACCGCTTTGAACTGAACTGCCATTCATCGGATGAAAACCGCAGAATCAGAGAATCCGTGCCATATCAGTTCAGGGATGAAAACGGGAATGTCATAGGAAGTACCGGATACGCTGACGGCAGGTACGAATCCCCCATCAGTGACCTGTCAGTAACCGGTGACATTGAACTGATGAAGAAATGGATAGGCATGTTTGACGGTCACGGGGTTGGCATCTATCCTGTCGATATGCCATATTCCGATGCGGAGCAGATGGCTCAGGCGGCCTGGAAGCGCGGAATAGCTCAGGTATCGCTCGTATCGGGCTATTCAGGCAATGAAAATGGCGGCATGCTGTTTCCGACCAGCAGAATTGTTCTCATACCTCAAGGCAGCGAATGGTCTCTGGACTACCCTGAAGACAAGGCGATTGATGTGTTGCACAAGAGGGAAACGGCTGTCGGTTGGGGATATCTGAAAAAAGGAACTGTGATATCCAATCCCAGAACGGTTTACAATTCCAACACCCAGGATTTCGGTTCCATCAATATAGTAAAGACACCCGATGAACTGATTTTTGTATATAATGCGAATCAGGGATCTGATTTGTGGTTAACGGGATTCGGTTCGATGGAACTGGTTGCCGGTGACAGAAGATACCGCCAGACCGGATATGAAGGCCTTGACGGCTTTGAAAAGGCATTGTTCTGGAGTCCTGATTACGGCCAATATGTGCAGAGCATGCACTTTGAGCCTGTCCCCGATGACGTGAAGGTTGTGGACCTCTATGACAGGAATCTGAACGCCACGGTGATAAAAGGCATGCAGGTTTCCGATGACCTTTCTTATTTCGACAATATAAGGACTGTAAGGGTGTTGAGTGGCGCACGTCTCAAGACAACGCATGTGAATGAAAGCCTGAAGGATGAAGTGCTGATAGAAAGAATTGACCTGACAGGCAGCGAGACCACTGTGTATCTGACCATGATAATGCATGAGCCACGTTCATTCAAGGGACATGTGGGCAGCGACTTTGTGCTCAGGCTCCATGACGGTACTGAACTCAGAGCGCTACGCATTGACGGTGTTCCCGTTGACCGGGATTTTGACCGTAACGGCGATAACGTGGACACACCTTTCCAGATCATATTCCCGCCTCTGCCCAAGAATACGTTCAATAATGATGGCATCACTCTTTCAGGAACGGTCTGCCATGAACCTCTCAAGTTCAGCAATCTGCAAAACCTTGAAATTGCGAACTTGAGGGCCACACTACCGGATTTTATGGAGCGTGACAATGATTTCTTCATAAACTATTTCTCCTATTACCGGAATCTCAAGGCTCTGTTGTCAAATATCAATGACAGTAACCTGTTCGGCGGGGATTCGCCATTATGTCTCACAATGCAGCAGCGAAAGGAAATACTGGACAAGCTGGCAATCGGAGATGGTGACATAGACAGGCTGGCATCGGCACAATGCTACATTATCATCCATAAAAGACGGTTCATAAGCATTGCGGATGAAGAACATGGCCATATCAGCATGAATCTCCCTCTGGGGAGTATAGGAGGCGTTCAGGCTCCAACTGACCCATACGAATATCTCAGGAGCAATCCCAACATCAAGACCGATGATGAAGGCAACTGGTATGCATACGGAAGGAAAGCGGAAATTATGGAGATAGGGATGATGGCAGGTGACAACTGATTCATTCATTGAAGACATATATGGAAAAAATGAGAAACATTTCTTTGTGCATGGCGCTTCTTGCCCTTGCAGCATGCGGTGAAAAGGAGAGCATCGACCCCGGGAATCAGGATGGGGACATCCCTTCAGCTGTAGGGAGTGCATTTACAATGACTGTCAGTTATACATTCAACGGTCTTACGGCAAAGGATGCCGCCTATGGGGATTTTCTGGTTCTCTACGCTGAATCCTCCCAGCAGAGCGCATCGGCCTTTGAATCATGGAAAGCCGGAAATGACAAGCCGGAATGCCGGGTGCAGAAGAAGGGCACGGTTTCAACGAACGGCAGTTTCGAGTCTACAATCGAAAACCTGAAACCCGATACCGGATATGATTTTTGTGTGTGTTTCAAGTCCGAAGACGGTGAAAGGCGTGAAATGAGCAGCCCGTTGACATTCCGTACCAGCAAATTCAAACCTTCATTCACCGGTCTGGAGAGCAGTGGAGTGGGATTTCAGAAAGCAGGTGTAAACGGACTTCTGACCGGCATTCTGGAAAAGGATATGGAATACTGTTCATTCGGATTTGCAGTTACGGCCACTACGGGACCGACAGCCGGCAATGATGTTGAAACGCCTGTCACAGTGACTGACAGTCTGATGTCAGCCGCTGTGACGGACCTTTTGCCCAACACCGTTTACAGTTGCCGTCCGTATGTGAAGGTCGGGGACGAATATGTGTATGGTTCCGGAATCTCCTTTGCCACAAGGAATTTCGATGACATGAAGGTTGACCTGGGACTGCCGTCCGGCATACAGTGGGCGGCCTGCAATCTTGATGCCGAATCCATGTATGAGTCCGGCAGCTATTACACCTGGGGATATGTCAGACCGGATTATTCTCTCAATTCTTCCGCCCCCTGGTGGTATGATAAAGACCACCGTTACAACAGGGTAGGTGACCTGGCAGGAACTGATTATGACGCGGCGCATGTGCGCCTGGGAGGTCACTGGCGCATGCCTACAAAGGCCGATATGGAGGAGCTCTTAAACAACTGCCGGACTGTCAATTATAATGTTGACAATATGTTTGTTGCCGAATTCAAGGCTGACAACGGAAATTTCATCAGGGTGCCGTTCACCGGCCGGACGGGTGATACTGGGGTGAAAAGCTACTATTACGAAAATGGCGCGGCCTGGTACAATTCTCGCGGCGACAAGTGGGAGGTTCCAGAACTGCATCTGTACATACCCACAAGTACCCAGTATGAAGATGAGTATGATCCCTCGCAGTTCTACTACCGCCATTGGGAGTATCTCGTATGGTACAGTAATTACATTTACGGGGTTCTGGATGACTTCAGCATCCTTACCGGTAAAGGAGGTGAATGGTTTACGTGCATCGGCCTGTTCCCGTCAGGAGGCATTGCATACTCCGTTCCCATCCGTCCTGTCTGGGATCCGAATTTCTAACGGGGACAGTCCCTGTCTAATAGGGACTGTCCCCATTAGACAGGGACTGTCCCCATTGTGCATTTGAAAATGTGATCATTAAATGAAAAAGTTCCTGCTTGCACTCCTTCTGGCCGTTGCTTTCCCCGCTTTCGGCCAGACCGTAAACTCCCATGTGGAAACTGAACTGATGCGTTATGCCGGCAACATACATCAGTTCAACTCGATATTCCCGCAGGAGAAAGTCTTCCTGCAGTTTGACAATACATCGTACTACACAGGTGAAACCATTTGGTTCAAGGCATTTGTGGTAAATGCGTCCACTCATGAAAAAGCCGGAAGCAGGGTGCTTTACGTTGACCTTGTTTCACCGGAGGGGGTGCTCCTCAAACAGCAGAAACTGAAGATAGTAGCCGGTCAGGCTGACGGTTCGTTCCCGCTTCTTGACGGCAGCACACAGCAGGCACGTGAACTTCGCGGTGTACTGGGCTATCCAAGCGGTTTCTATGAGGTGCGGGCATACACAAACTATATGCTGAACTTTGGCCGGGATTTGGTGTTCTCACGCGTATTCGCCGTTTATGACAAGCCTGAAAAGGAAGGAGGCTACTATGAAGAAAGCCCTGTCATAAAAGGCAGATACGCCGAAGTCAGCCAGAACCGTCCCGATGATGCGAAACTGAAGGACATGAACGTCACATTCTATCCCGAGGGCGGTCATCTCATTCTGAACCGGCCCTGCCGCGTGGCCTTCAAGGTTACCGGCGCGAACGGTCTTGGCATTGACGCTACAGGTGTTCTTAATGACAACGGGCTGACATTCAGTACAGTCCATGACGGCATGGGATCATTCACCTTCACCCCCACGGAACAGAACAACAGCGTGAGACTGACGGCAGGGGGCAATTCCAAAAAATTCAATCTGCCCCATGCCGAGACCGACGGCTGTGCCATTCAGGTCCGATTCGTCAGTCCTGACAGCATCAGCATGACCCTGAACCCTGCATCGGACTTCAAGGCCGGAACTCTGGGACTGACCCTGACATGCAGGGGGGAAATAATGGCCTTTTCAACCATTGATGTCGGAAATGATGAAGTCATCCACAATATAGGGCTGGGAAAAATGCCGGAGGGAGTTTTCAGGCTGACCCTGTTCAACAATGCGGGCCAGATACTTGCAACCCGTTCATTCTACCATGTCAGGTCCGATATTCCCGGACCTTCCCTTGAGGTTACAACTGACAGGGAGTCATACGGGCCATTTGAGAAAGTCACCATGAGTTTCAATCTGCATGACGGCAACGGCGTTCCGTTCCGTGACCGTTTCTGTGTTGGAGTCAGGGATATACGCGGATATGGCAACATATACCGCGATGACCTGCGTACCTGTCTGCTCCTTTCATCGGACTTGAAGGGACTTATCGAGAACCCTTCCTATTATTTCAATGAGGACAATGAGGACCGCCTGCAGGCTCTTGACCTGCTGTGCCTTGTTCAGGGATGGGAACGATACGACTGGAGTCAGATGGCCGGAGTAAGCGATTTTCAGGAAAAGCACCGTATGGAGCAGGGCCTTACACTGAACGGTTGGGTGCTGAACCCTTCAGGACACGGACCTCTTGGAGATGTTGAAGTCAATGCAGGTCTGATGCCGAAAGACAAGAGGCAAACCGAAACATATACATATCATACAGATTCAACGGGCTATTTCGGCTTTGACATTGGGGCCGAGTTCTACGAAAAGGCCCGTTTCACCATAAGTGCCACTGCAAAACATGAACGTAGGCTGGGTACACCTGCACGTCTCAAGTTTGAGCGTTCAATCATTCCCCCCATACGCGCCTATCAGCCCGGGGAGGAAATATTTGTGGGCAACACCCTGATTCGGACTGAAACAGGGACTGTCAGGCCTGAGACGGAAACAGACAGCGGGCTTCCCGTAATAATCAAGGCTGAAAATGGTGTCCTGCTGCCTGAAGTGAAAATTGATGAAGAGCGCAAATACATAGACTTTTATACATTCCAGGCCTATGACGTACCGCAGGATGTTGAACTTGAGCTTGACAAGGGTGATTATTCCATTGACCTCTACAGTTATCTGCTTGACAAAGGTTACCAGGTAATAATGACTATGGACGACAACGGCTTTGATTCATTGATCTCAATAAACGGACAGGAGCCCTTCGTGTATGTGCATAACAAGAGCAAGTATTTTGACAGGACGGAAATTCAGGAACCTTCAAAGATTGACACAAAGGACATAAGGAGCATAATGGTTTATGACCGTCCCATGCTGAAGATGGAAGCATGGGGACTTGCCCCATTGTACATGGACAGGATGTCCGGGAAGGCGTATGATGATGTTTTTTTCACTCAAGAGAAGGCCAGCAGCATATTGAAGCAGAAAATAGACAAAAGGAAAAGTGGAGATTCCGGTCCTAACGACAACACCGGAAACTTCATTCCGGGATATGACCGTGTAATCATGATTGACGTTCTGCTGAAAGAGAACGGCGAATTGAGTTCCCGTAAGGATCTCTTCAAAATAAACCGCCGCATAACAACGGTTGACGGCTATTCCTCTCCATACACGTTCTACTCACCTGAATACCCTGATGGTCCGGTATACGGAGAAGTCGATTACAGAAGGACTCTATACTGGAATCCGAATGTTGTTACCGATACTCTCGGGCAGGCCAGTATTGAGTTCTACAACAACTCCCTAACCACGAATTTCAATGTCAGTGGCTGCGGCATCACTGCCGGCGGGACTCCATATGTCATGGACATGGATTTCTAACGGGGACAGTCCCTGTCTAATAGGGACAGTCCCCATTAGACATAGTCAAAAAATCTGAATCTGTCCTGAAACGGCCCTGTCAGTTGCCGACAAGCAGTTTCTGGCTGCCAAGAACGCGTCCCTGACGTGAAATCATGACGGTATAGACGCCGTGTGACAATTGTGCGGCGTTTATTGTCGTCTGTGTCTGTCCGGCCTCAAGATGACATCCGGCCGCTGTCTGTCCGGCCATGTTCGAAAGCATGACGTCACTGTCAGTCATGTCTTCAGGAACATTTATTTCGACCTTGCCGTCGGCAGCCTTGGCAAAACGCTCCTGGCGCCTGACAGTGCTTACGGGCTTGACAGAAGTGGCGCGCTTGTCATACAGGTATAGGGTCTGATACCGGGAGTATGTTCCATCCGTGTCATAAATGTCCTCATACACAAGCAGACAGATGTTCCCTGCCACTTGAACAACACTCTCAAGTGTCATATCAAAGGCATTATGACCATTTTTAATTTCCGCTATCACACTGCCGTCCTCAGAAACGATTCTGAAACCGATGCATCGGTCTGCGGTATATCCGGACCTGTGCATCACCATCCTTGTCTCAGGAGACTCGATACTCTCGTACGGCTGGTCGATGATACGCTGATACTGTTCCATGATCGGGACCACATATTCCCACTTTGAATCGTCATTGAACAGATTCTGTGACAGATACAGTCCATCGGAAGCTGGCAGTGAATTGCTGTCATAATTCATGAAAAAGAGAGGTTCGACCGCAACGTATGCTGTATCATAGACAGTCTCGCCATAACGGTTCCATGTAACATTGTCAGTAGGATAATCATATCCGTACGGCTGTATGTAATCCCACAACTGGCCGTCAATCACGCACCTGTAATGATACGGATACCTGTCTCCGTATGTATCATATTTCCAGAAATTCCAGCTGTCACTATAATCACAGCAGCTCATTCTGCCTGCAGAATCATACCAACCCACGAATTTGCTGTATGGTCCCCCATAAACACTCTGGACGACAACGGCAAGGCTGTCCGGATCCGGGATGGAATCCAATATCACAGTTTCAGGCATCCAGACGGTACCGAAGCCCGGTCTTAGATAGGGTTCGCCCGGCACCACCTTTGTAGGATAAAGGGTATCGGTAACCTCGTTCCAGCATGAACTGATCCTTTCCTCAAGACTGACGTCAATGACCTTTGACACTTCCATGTCATTGTCATACAGCGAAATCCTTGATATCGGACTTCTGTTCTCAATGACGCCAATCACCGGAATCCCGTTGACGGTGACATCGGCCGGTATTACTGAAATCCCGCCGTCATTCAATGTGAGCGACTGGGCCGGTGCACTTGCGCACATAACCAGCGACAAGACTGATAATGATAATCTTTTCATAATGCTGCCTATTTTCTGCAAAATTAGCTTTTCCGGCGTATGAACCATACGTAAAGCAGAAGAATTACGTTCATGAACAGAGCGTATATGATTGCCGGCAGGGCCATTTCACCGCTGTTGAAAATAAACGGCGATGTTGCGATCGCTATGGCCTGGGCCGCGTTCTGCATGCCTATCTCAATGTTGATGGTGCGGCAGACGGCTTTCGAGAATCCGAACAGACGGCTGACAGACTGTCCTGCCAGCATGGCAACGAGAATAAGCGCGGCCGCTGACAGTCCCAGTGTGGGGAAATCTGCAATGATTTCCTTTGTGTATTGCAGGAAGAACACCAGTGCCAGAAGCATCAGGGCAGGGAAGGCGCACTTTTTCAGCACCTTTTCACAGGCGTGTGCCCAGTCCGGTCTTACCAGCCGGAACACAATGCCCAGTATCATCGGTACGAAAATGAGCACAATGTTCTGCATCATCAGTTTGCCTACCGGAAGTGTAATGGTTACACCGCTGCTCAGAGCCACATAGTTTGCCACGGAAGACATGATGAAAGGCAGGGTGAACAGTGTGATTATGCTGCTGCAGGCCGTCATGGTGACAGACAGAGCCACATTGCCGCCGGCAAGCATGGAGAATACGTTTGACGAACTGCCGCCGGGCGAACATGCCACCAGCATCAGACCCATGAAATACACCGGAGAAAGATTGAACAGCCGTCCCAGAAGAAATGCCAGAACCGGCAGAATGACCAGCTGCCCGAACAGTCCCACTGCTACGGACCATGGCTGTTTCTTAAGTTCGGAAAAAGAATTCCTGTCAAGTCCGATGCCAAGCATGAACATCAGGACTATTAGAATGGGCATTACAATCCAGATCATTGCGCTTTTTTGAAAAATCGCGCAAAGATACAGAAAAAAAGAATCGGTGAACTGTTGGCAGGGACTGTCCCCACTGTTCCGGGGACTGTCCCTTACAGATAGCGGACCGTTTCCGAAAGCGGTTTGCGTGACGAGTGCCGTTCTGATGCCACGCCCTTTTCATCGGCATATCCTATGGGCATGAGCGCCACCGGATGTATGTTGTCCGGCAGGTTGAACAGCCGTCGCACTTCGTTGAATTCGAACACTCCCACCCAACAGGAGCCGATTCCCAATTCCCAGGCCTGGAGCATCATGTGGGTCAGAACGATTGATGCGTCGACTTCACCGGAGGGACGTCCTGCGTCTTCGTGGTGGCGGTTTTTCCAGCATATGTTTTCGTCATAGCATACCAGCAGGGCCTGCGGGGCACCGAACAGGTACTTTGTGGCGGTCTTCATGCGCCCAATGGCATCGGCGCTCTGAAGAACGTATATGACCTGCGGCTGGTTGTTGACTGCGGTTGGTGCAAGACGCCCGGCCTGGAGAATCTTTTCCAGCTTTTCGGGTTCGATCCTGCGGTCCGAAAAAGACCTGACTGAATAGCGGGCTGCTGCGAGTGAAAGGAAATCTGTCATATTGGCGTACGGTTTGTGATGCGCGAATTTAAGAAACCTTTTTCAATTCATGCCGCCTAAGTGTGGTATTTGAACCCAATTCGCCTTAACTTTGCCGTGGACAATATTCTGAATTATGGAAGACCAGTTGTACTACGATATGTTCCAGACCCGTCTGGAGAACGAACTGTTGAAAATATGCACATCTTCAGGCATGCTTGAAGGAGTGCTTCTCAAGTCCGATGACATAGACCTGAAGTGGAAGGAACTGGCGCCCGAATACATGGCGCAGGCTGTCAGGGAAATTGCTGAATATCCCACAGTGTCAGTCGCGTGGGCCGGGTATGTGGGCATGGCTGTGGCCTGCTGGTGGAACCGTGACTGGAACAGGCTGGGGGGTCAGCCCTACAGCGCCCTGCAGGGACCCGGCGGCTTTGATGATATGGATGATTACATAATGAAGGAAATACTGGGCCTGATACCTGGAAGTGTACAGGCCGGACAGATAACCGCCGCCATGCAGTCCTGTGCCCAGACGGCCGTCACGTTCATACGTCAGGAGAAGATTGAACCGCAGAGTCCGCGTGCGTTTTACGTTTTTGCCCGTGCTGTCAGGGCAATGTACGGGATAGGCGCAGCCATGGAACTGCATCGTCTGGGGTACGAATTCCGCAAGCTGCAGTGACAGACATCGGATTTTTTGTATATGTTTGTAACAGAATAGGAACAAAAACTGAATACACTATGAAATTGAACAGAGCATTCACGGTTGCACTCCTTGCAATCAGCGCCACATGGGGTTGCGCAAACGCCCAGAAGATTGAATCAGCTGAAGGTTCGAAATACGTGCTAACCACCGGTGACGTCACAATGACAGTCAGTGCCGCCGAGGGCGGAAAGGTAATGTCATACAAGTACAAGGACCAGGAAATGCTGTCACAGCTGCGCATGCAGAACCAGTACGGCAGCACGTTCTGGACCAGTCCGCAGAAGGAATGGAACTGGCCTCCTGTAGCAGAATTCGACCGTCTGGCATATGAGGTTGTAAGTCAGGACAATTCAAAGCTGGTTCTCAAGAGCCAGGTTTCACAGAAACTCCCTTTCAGCATTACAAAGACCTATGTTCCGGACAAAAAGTCCATAAAGATCACGTACTCAATAAAGAATGAAGGCACAGCTGCACGCAAGGTCGCTCCTTGGGCAATATCACGTGTCATTTCCGATGAGAGCGGAATGATATTCTTCGATGCTCCGGTGGAACAGATTGAGGCCGCACAGGGCGAACTGATTCCTTTCAAGGGCTTTGCCGGCGCGTCATGGTACAACTTTGAAGGGACAAGGGCCAACCGCAAGATCAATTCGGACGGCAAGGGCTGGCTGGCATACACCGCTGGCGGTCTTCTCATGGTCCAGAAATTTGCAGACATCACACCTGACCAGCCTGCTCCGGGCGAGGCCGAAATCCAGGTCTATGTGAATTCCGGTAAGACCTACATAGAACTTGAAGCCCAGGGCGCATATGAAGAACTGCAGCCGGGCCAGTCACTGGAATGGGCTGTCACATGGTACATGACTCCGCTCAAGCTTGCCGCAGAACCTTCAAAGAAACTGCTCAAGACAGTACGCAAACTCATCCGATAAGACAGATACCTTATTCCAACTATGAAAAGAATCAGAGAAATCAAACGGGCTGCCCTTGAGTCAATTGACGGACATTGGGGGTGGGCCATCCTACCAGTACTGATATGCAGTGGCATTTCAGCCGCAATATCCATGCCGATGTCCATAAGCAGCATTATGTCCAACCCCCTGCTGAATCATGGCGCATTACACCCGTCGTTCGGGAGTCTGCTGCTCAATACCGGCCTTACTACACTGACTGTTCTTGCAACGGTGTTCCTGATATACACACTGTCTGTCGGAATGGTCAACTGTTTGAAACTGCTGTATCGTGACGGTGACATAATGACCGTTCCGAACATGTTCCGCATTTCGTTCGGTGAGGGCCGTTACTGGCGCAACGTAGGTTCCATGCTGCTGGTGGCACTCTTCAAGTTCCTGTGGACGCTGCTGTTTGTGGTTCCCGGCATAGTAAAATCTTACGCATATGCCCTGACACCTTATATCCTTGATGACAATCCTCAAGCCGGTCCCAACGAAGCCAGACTGCTCAGTATCAGGATGATGCGCGGACACAAGTGGAAACTGTTCGTCATGGATCTCAGTTTCATAGGCTGGGCGCTGCTGTGCGTGCTTTCGCTGTTCATAGGTTTCATATGGCTGACACCCTATTACAGGACATCGCGTGCCGCATTCTATCAGGAAGTCCTGGCAGACTGGAATGCACGGCAGCAGGCATGACAGTGCGCCAATTTGAATGAAGGGAGACCCGTGCGGTCTCTCTTTTTTAAACCTTATTGCAAAAGAGGTGTCAAAAGACCGATGGAGAAACTTTTCACGAAATCCCTTTTACTTACAGTCCTGGCCATGCTCTGTTCATTGCCCGGTTACGGTCAGGCGGCTCTCACTTTCGGCGAAAACCTCAATGCCGGAAAGGAACCCGGTACCATTTACATTGAATCAAAGCCGAAAGGCGCAAGCGTCTATATTGATGAAGTCCCTTCGGGAAAGACTCCAATACTGATACGCCGCGTACCGGTTGAGGACTACAGCATAAGGGTGTCTGCTGACGGCTATTTCCCGTATTTCACTACCGTTCAGGTACGTGAGGGGCAGAACGTGAACGTGTTTGCCAAAATGGTACCTGAGGGTATCACTTTCTCAAAGAAGACTGAAGTCTACACCACACTCATGTATGAGCAGAGCCGCATTCACGGTGGAAGTTGGGCCGTGGGAAACACCTGGGGCGGATATTTCCACAATATAAACCTGGAACAGACTACTGCAGTACACATTGCCATGTTCAATACCATAGGTTTTGAGGCCATGACCGGTTACGGTTTCCTTTTCGGGGACCGTGTCAGACTTACTCCCCAGATAGGCTATGCATATGTCAATACGAATGACATTGCCAACGACAAGTACTGGTGGAGCGGTTACCTGCGCGGCGCACTCAATCTGAAACTTGCCCTGACAGACAAGTACGGCTTTTCAGCAACAGCCCTGTATGACAGGACAGGCGCAGGCTTCAGGGCCGGTTTCATGTTCTATGTGAACTGACATGAGCTGATGTCAATAGCCGTAGCGTTTGCGGAACCCAAGCAGCAGGGTGGTGGAAAGGACAAGTGCCAGGATATCGGCCACATCGACAGCAAACCACACACCGTCCAGCCCGAACAGCGCAGGAAGCAGGAACACTGACCCCATCTCAAAGACAATCGTTCTGGTAAATGCGCCAACGGCCGATACTATTCCGTTGTTCAGCGCAGTGAACCATGCTGAAACGAACATGTTTATTCCGCAAATCATGAAACTCAGCATATATATTCTTATGGCGCGACCGGTCAGAGCCTTCAGGGCAGGGTCATAACTTACGAAAATGCCAGCCATGGGATTGCTCAGCAGTTCGGAAATTCCGGTCAGTACGGTTCCCAGCACAGCCAGTATCAGCAGACTCCTGCGCAGCAGCCGCTTCAGTTCATCCCTGTTTCCGGCACCGTAGTTGTAACTGACCACCGGTCCTATTGTCAGATTGAATCCTATATAGACCGATGCGTACACATAGCCTATGTACATGAGTATTCCGTAAACGGCAACACCGTCTTCACCGGCCAGTTTCATGAGCTGCAGATTGTAGCAGATGCTGACAATGTTCAGCGCAATGTTTCCTACGTATTCCGAAAGTCCGTTTGTGCAGGCCTGGCCTACATTCCTCCAGTCTGTCCGTGTGCGTACCAGTTTCAGTTTGGTGGTGTTCCTTTCCGAACTGAAATAGTATAGCGGGTACAGTCCGCCTATGCACTGTCCGATGACTGTAGCTATGGCGGCGCCTGTCAGCCCCCATCCAAGCAGACCTACAAACAGCGCGTCAAGCACAATGTTTGTCAGGCCGCATATCAACGTAAGTTTTGTGCCCATCTGCGGCCTTTCGGCTGCCATGAAGAATGACTGGAACGCCATCTGGGACATGAAAGCCGGTGTTCCCACCAGGCATATCCGGCCGTACAGGACGCACATGTCCGTCATTTCGCCTTCGGCACCCAGCCATTCCGACACCGGCCTTATGAATATGAAGAACACTGCTGACAGAATGATTCCGGAAATGAGCATGACGCGTATCAGCATGCTGAAAATGCGGTTTGCACGCTGCCTGTCACCCTGACCGATTATCATGGCTACAAGTGCGCTGCCGCCGGTTCCGAACATTATTCCTATTACGGCAACGTTCATTATGGCCGGAAATATCAGATTGACTGCGGCGAATGCCTTTGTACCTGTAAAGTTGGAAATGAATATGCCGTCAACTATACTGTAGACCGATGACATGAGCATCATAAGAATGGCCGGAACTGAAGTCTTGAGTATTCTCCGGTATCCGTATTCTCCTGCTAGTTCAATTTTCATACAATTCGGGCAAAACGGTTGCAAAAGTAGCTAAAATTGATTACCTTTAAAAATTCAAAACATTTGACTTACTTACACCCTATATAATATGGAAGATATCTTTTCTCCAAAAGGCCTGCTGGACAATGCTGCTGCCGCGAATATTGTGGCAGTTCTAAGTGAAAAAGTACCGTCGATTATTGATTTCGGCGGCGTGACAGGTATGGATTTTCCGGCATTGCGTACTCTGATACGTGCCCGTCAGAGCGGCAAGCTGTTCATGATAATCAACCTGTCCGATGAAGTCGCCGGATTTCTTGACACAACCGGAGCATCGGGCATTCTTGGTGCCTGCCGCCGCCCGCGTGAGATAAGCCTGGAGGGTATGACTCCCACAGGCGGCAGCTTCACGGCCGAAACCTATGACTACGGTGAGGATTCGCTGCTCAAGGTTTATTTCGATTTCATTCCGCCGCAGGTGGCCATCATAGAGAAGATGACTTCACGCGCCGCATTGCAGTTCGGACTGCATACTCCCATTCCCGGTGACCTTATGGTTTGCGGGAAACGTTTCGGCGTGGTTTATGAGAGAATACGCAACAAGCGTTCGTTTGCCCGCGCCATTTCCCAGGAACCTGAAAATCTGGAAAAATACGCTGTCCGTTTCGCTGCCATGAGCCGTGAACTCCATGCCACCCGGTGTGATGTGGCCCTTTTCCCTGACCGCACGCAGACATACCGTAACGCCATAGCTGCAAACAGCGTATATACTGACGCAGAAAAGAAAATCATGTATGATTTCATTGATTCGGCACCTAAGTCGGAAACGTGCATACATGGTGACCTGCATATGGGCAACGTCATTACGAACGGGACTGATGACCTTTGGATTGACCTGGGCGATTTCAGTTACGGCAATCCGCTGTGGGACATTGCAATGACATATTTCATATGCTGCATAAATCCCATTGAGGAGATGACTCTTGATCTTTTCCATATGACTGTGCCACAGGTACGTGAATTCTGGAGAATCTTTGCAAGGGAGTATTTCGGCGCCGATACTGAAGCCGGACAGCAGGAGATTCATGAAATGATGAAGCCGTACGCTGCCATACAGATTGTCCATCTCAGCGAAAAGAAAACCTTCCCGTTCATGGAGGCATATGTAAGAAAGAACCTGCTTGGACAGTAAAAACTTCAGTAATAGTATTCAAGTTCCGCATGTTCCGGATTACTGTTGTTCGGGGCTTGTCAAAGCGGAACTTGAATAAATGATATCCTTTTCTGACCCCCACCTACATCCTCCCCTCAGGGGAGGACCCAGCCGCGAACGGCTGGAACTGAAGTTTCACCAGCGAAACTTCAGTTATAGTACATAAAAGTTCCGAATTTGTACGGAATCTGAAAATAAATGCCGTTTCCCTTGACAAGAGGGGGCGGCGTTTTGTTTCTTTGTGCCGTTAACCGAAAAATCTGATATTTATGAAAAGGTACTTGACATTGTTTTTTCTGTCAGTTTCAATGACAGCCTGTTCCAACATGAAAGACAGTTTTCTGGAGTATGCGCTGCAGGCGGCCGGAGACAACCGTAAGGAACTGGAGGCGGTACTTGACCATTACAGCGCTGATCCTGAAAAATATGAGGCGGCCAGGTTCCTTATTGAAAACATGCCTGCACATACATCATATGACTGTCTCAAACTGGACTGCTATTATGAGCTGGCTGAACAGATGTTCCTTGAGAACCGGCTTACACCGCCGCAGCAGTCCGATTCCCTGCGCAACTGGTGTGACCGATACCTGTCGGACCTGTCGGACTACCAGGTTCCGGATGTCCGGGCCGTGAAAGCGGATTATCTCATATACAGTATTGACCATGCTTTTGAGCAGTGGAAGAAACGTCCATGGTCCGGTCATGTCACATTCGATGAGTTCTGTGAATGGCTTCTTCCTTATAAAGCTGTTGAAAACCAGAAACTTGACTATTGGCGTGATACGCTGTCACTGCTGTTTTCCGATGGCATAGGCAAACTGGTCCCTGATGATGTCGAATATGAAACGGCATTCCGTACGGTCGATGTGGTCAGGAATGAACTGATTGACAAGATCCATATGTACGGACTGTATGACCGTGGCGGTTATCCTGTCCTTTCCGCATCGGGCATAGCCCGCCAGACTTTCGGACGCTGTACCGATTACGTGGCTCTGGCCGTCCTGACATACCGCAGTCTGGGGCTGCCGGCAATTATTGACGAAGTGCCGTACTGGGGCCGTTTCCGTGCGGGACACACATGGTACTGCATCCTTGCTGACCGCGGGCAGCAGCTTCCGGCGGAATGGGATCTGGGGTCGGTACCCGGGTGGGGGTTCTTCCCATATGAACGTATTCCAAAGGTATACCGTAACACATGGGCTGTAAACCGTGAACGGGTCAGGTACATGAATGACGCAAAGTATCCGTATCCGTTCAAACTGTGCCAGCAGGACGTAACGGCACAGTACACACGTACGGCAAATCCTGAGATCCCAATTACAAAAGGAGGCAGGCTGAGGGACAAATACGCATTCATCAGCATATTCAACGGGCATTTCGGAGAATGGAGCGTTGTGGATTACGGCCGCATCAGAAAGGGCAGGGCATGTTTCAGGGACATTGGCGTGAATGTGCTGTACTGCGCATTCGGAGTGGGGGACAGCACGCTGGTCCCGGTATCGGACCCGTTCATTCTGGAAAAGGACGGGTCGGTCCGGTACATACGTCCGGACCTGGAAAAAAGGACAAGCGTGGATGTCAGACGCAAATATCCGCAGTCAGTCAATGTGGTGGACATGCGCAGGCGTCTTTCAGGCGGACGTGTACAGTGTGCTGACCGTCCGGATTTCAGTGATGCGCGGACCGTTCTCGAAATTACGGATGTGCTGATTCCGGCATGGATCCCGCTATCCGCCGGAGAACACCGCTACTGGCGTTATCTTGGCGCGGACGGAACACATGGAAGCATAGCCGAACTGGCATTCCTTGACGCAGATACGGCAAAGATTGCGGGGCGCGCCATTTCATGTGCGGGCGCTGCCCCCGATGCTGTACGGAATGCCTTTGACGGTGACATGCTGACCAATTTCGAGACTGATGGCGCTGACGGGGCATGGGTGGGTATGGATATGGGGCGTAGGACTGCGGTATCCTTTGTGAGGATTGTTCCGCGGAGTGACGACAATGACATCTGTCCCGGTGACACATATGATTTCAGGTACTGGGACGGTGACGGTTGGGTAACGACTCCAAAGTTTGTGGCCACTGACAATGTCCTGCATTTTGACGCGGTACCTGAAGGTACGCTGATGTGGGTGCGTGACTATACGCGCGGTTGGGACGAAAGGCCTTTTATGATTGGTTCGGACGGTTCTGTGGAGTGGCGATGAAGAAGGTCTGTTCAATCCTGTATCGGACTGCCATATCGGTCATGGCAGTGGTCTGTGCCGCAATTGCAGGCCGTGTGCTGGTGGCAGACCGTTTTCTGGTACCGTCTGATTCCATGTATCCCACACTTCAGGCCGGGGACCGCATATGGGTGAACAAACTGCTGTACGGTCCGCGCATATACCGCCGGCTGGACTTTCAGGATCATGCGCCCCTGGAATGTTTCCGTCTGCCGGGCCTGAGGACAATCCGTCCCGGTGATGTGATTGTGTTCAATTTCCCATTCGGATATGATGACTGGAGCAGGATAGAATTCCGTATAAACTACGTCTACTGCAAGAGGGTTGCGGGTGCACCGGGCAACGTCATCGGAATAAGGGACGGATTTACATGGAATGACAGCTATGACGGAATTCTTGGCGTTCCGGAAAACCAGAAGGAACTGTCTGAGACCGATGACTCCACTCTGGCACTGATTTCATGGTATGACGCAGTCCCGCTTTCATATCCGGTATGGAATGTCAAGAATCTTGGGCCGATGACTGTCCCGGCAAAGGGAATGACCGTAAGTCTGGACACTCTGACCAGGGCCCTGTACAGTCATGTTATACGGTATGAAAGCGGTGAAAATCCGGATTTGCTGGATTCCTACACTTTCACCCATGACTGGTATTTTGCCATGGGGGACAATTCGACTGATTCACGCGACAGCCGTTTCTGGGGTTTCATTCCCGATGAATTTGTTGTCGGTATAGTGTCATCATGTTCGCTGAAAGGCAGGAACCGCAACGAATATGGACGGAGATGAATTTGCAGGAGCCGGTAAAATGGCTATCTTTACGGCATGTACGTGAAATGGCGGAAAAATCCGTTTCCTGCAAATTGACATATGATAAAGGAAAGAATAGAAGCTTTGCGCCGCCTTATGGCGCAGTGGGGCTGGGATGCGGCCATAACGGTGGGCGAAGATCCCCACAACAGTGAGTATACTCCGTTACGCTGGTGCCAGCGTGAGTTCATAAGCGGTTTTACCGGTTCTGCAGGTGTCGTCATAGTCACGCCTGACCATGCCGGGCTTTGGACCGATTCACGTTACTGGATCCAGGCTGCCCGTGAACTGGATGGCAGCGGCATTGAGCTGCACCGTATGGTGTCAGTTGAAAACCGTGACTGGATACAGTGGCTTGCCGACAACATTCCACAGGGCGGCAAGGTTGGCGTTGACGGGTTGTGCATGAGTCTTGGTGACGCAGGCAGTGTTGCCGCCGCCATTTCTGCGAAAGGGGCAAGCGTCATTTCGCGTCCTGATTATCTTGGCGGAATATGGCCGGACCGCCCCATGCTTCCGCAGGCACCTGTCTGGCTGCATGACACCGCATATGCAGGCCGCAGCCGCAGGGAGAAGATATCATGGCTGCGGAATGTACTGGCAGAACGGAACTGCCGCTACATGCTGATAAGTTGCCTGGATCAGGTTGCGTGGCTGCTGAATATCAGGTCGAATGACGTGGACTACTGCCCGTTTGTAATATCATTCGCGCTTGTAGGGCCCGAAAAGGTTCTGCTTTTTGCAAGTGAATCGAAATTCCAACATACAGTAAAACAGGAACTTGAGCAGGATGGAGTGTATGTTGCACCATATTCGTCGTTAAGTGATGCGATACTGGCAATGAAACCTGACGGACGCATTCTCATTGATCCTGAAACAATGAATTATGAAACGGGAAAAGCCGTTTCAGCTGTATTCGGAGATGGTGGAACGGAATATGGAACATCACCTGTGGATCTTGAAAAGTCCGTGAAGAACAGTGTTGAGATTGAAGGGTTCCGGCATGCATATCTTACTGACGGAATAGTGCAGGCCCGTTTCTTCCACTGGCTTGAAACGCAGGTGCAGTCCGGTGTCCGGATCACTGAATCGGATGCATCGGACAAACTGCATGAACTGCGTGCGGCCATGCCTGATTTTCTTGATGAGAGTTTTGAAACGATATCGGCTTACGGAAAGAACGCGGCACTTCCGCATTATTCGACAGTGAGAGGGAAGGATGCTATACTTGAGCCTCGCGGACTGTATCTCAATGACAGCGGCGCGCATTACCGTTACGGTACGACTGACATTACCCGTACCGTTCCTCTGGGGCCGCTTACCCAACTGGAAAGGGAAGACTATACCATTGACATGAAAGCCATGGTTGATCTGGCCATGGCGGTATTTCCGGCTGGAACGCCAGGTTGCAGAATTGACGCCATTGCGCGCCGTCCGCTATGGCAGACAATGCGCAATTTCGGTCATGGAACGGGGCATGGAGTGGGCAATGTGCTTTCTGTCCATGAAGGTCCGCAGACCATACGGCAGAATCTCAAGGACCAGCCTGTTGTGCCGGGTATGGTCACATCCGATGAACCGGGCATATACCGTGAGGGATTTCATGGAATACGCCATGAGAATATGATTCTATGCGTGCCGGCGGGAGAGAACGAATTCGGACAGTGGCTTAAGTTTGAGACTCTCACATTGACTTATCTGGACACGCAGCCGCTCATTGCAAGCATGCTTGACGATGAGGAGATAGAATGGATTGACAATTTCAATTCAAGGGTGTACAATGCTGTCAGCCCCATGGTCGAACCGGAAGTGGCACAGTGGCTCAAACGTAAAACGGCCGGGATAAGAAAATGAAACTTCAGCTATAGTCCCAAATTGTTTCGAATTTGTACAAAAACTGAAAATAATCATTAAAAAGCTTGCAGACAGGCTTTTGTGATTGCTAAATTAGCTGCGGAACGGTTGCAATGACCATTCCGCAGCTTTCATTACGGATATCATGAAAATAAGGACTGCAATCATTCTTCTGCTTCTTCTCCATCCTGTGATGCCGCTCTTCTCACAGAATGCGGAAGGTTTCACAATGTCCGATATAGTCAGACTCTCCCAGGAACATTCCATATCGGCCCATGTCAACAGGAACAGCTTTTCAGCCGCGTATTGGAATTACAGGTCTTATCAGGCCGGTCTGCGCCCGTCTGTGACACTTGATGCGGGACTGGGGCAGTTCAACCGTTCTCTGGTTGCTCTTCAGGATTATGATACTGGCGAAATAGGCTACCGTGCAAACTGTAATATGGCGAATGACGCGACACTTTCCGTCAGTCAGAACATAGGACTTACAGGAGGCACGCTGTCACTTTCTTCATCGCTTTCACGTCTGGACCAGTATGGAGCCGCAAGACTGGGCAGCTGGTATGTCCAGCCTGTGTATCTTTCATACCTGCAGTCACTTTGGGGGTACAACGGTTTCAAGTGGAGCCGCAGAACCGAACCTGAAAGGTATGAAAAGGCAAAGAGGGAGTATCTGGAAAACATGGAAAGCGTCAGCATGAATGCGGTAAGGCTGTTCTGGAACTGCATTGCCGCCCGGGAGAACTGCAACAGGGCCGTGGAGAGCTATGAGGAGAGTTCGTCTTTATATAAGGTGTCACTGGCACGCTTTGAAACGGGCAACATTTCTCTGGACAATCTGCTTCAGCTGGAGTTGAGGGTCCTTAACGATTCTCTGGCCATGGGCAGCGCACAAGTTGCGTTGAGAACGGCTGAGAATATGATATGTTCCTTTATCGGATTGAATGAGGACATGCACGTGGAACTGGTTGACGACTATGAAATACCAGTTCTGGAACTGGATTCCCATGATGTGCTGGAACGGGCTCTGGAAAATTCTTCATTCAGGCTTGAACAGGAACTTGATGCCATTGAGGCTGACCGTTCTGTGGCACAGGCAAAGGCTGCAAAGGGAATTCAGGCGGCACTTAACGCCAGGCTGGGACTGACTTCAACGTCAGAATGTCTGTCAGCCGCCGCTGCTTCGCTGCAGGATCAGGAAGTTGTGGGGATATCAGTCAGCATTCCCATTGCGGACTGGGGTATGGCGGCGGGCCGTCTCAGAATGGCGCGGGCCCAGGCGGAAACCGTACGGCTGCAGCAGGAGCAGCAGATGTGGGATTACAGGCAGAACATTGTGTCCATGGTTATGCAGTTCAATGAGCAGCAGAACCGTTGCGCCATTTCCAAACGTGCTGCCAGTGTCGCTCTTGAAAGTTACAGAAAGGCTTTTACCCAGTTTTCACAGGGCCGTATAAGCGTAATTGAACTGAACCAGTACCGTTCCGTAAGTGACAACGCTCAGGCTGAATATATCAGTCAGGTAGCCGCATTCTGGAACGCATATTTTGAAATCCGTGCCGCAACACTTTATGATTATCTGTCAGGTACGGACATAAGTGTGGAATTTGACAGGTTGACAGAATGAAAGGAAATATCATTGCAACAGAACTTCTGCTCGGGGCGCTGGCCGTCCTGACTGCATGCTCTTCGTCTGGAGCTGATGCCGGAAAGGGTAAAATACAGGCGGAACAGGTGACAGATACTGTCGCCGTCAGTGTGATCAGATTGGAAAAGAAGGTGTTTTCCCGTCATCTGGTCTGCAACGGAAAACTGGAGGCTGTCCGCAGGGCGGACATCAGGTTCGTATCAAACGGAACTGTCACTGCCGTGAATGTTGCTGTGGGTGATGCTGTCAGGGCCGGACAGGTGCTGGGCCGTATGGACCGCACTGATGCTGAAATGCGTTTGAAAAGTGCTGGTCTGGCTTATGACCGTGCACTTGCGTCACTTGAGGACCGCCTGCTGGACTATGGGTTGACGATTGCCGATACTGCATCGCTGTCGGCTGAAAGGAAGCGGAGCATTTTCATGAGTACCGGTTATGCCGATGCCCTTCTTGCTGTAGAGAGCGCGGAACGGGACTGCAACAACTGTACTCTGACTGCTCCGTTTGCCGGAAAAGTCGCCAATCTGCAGGCCAGGCAGTATGAACAGGCCGGCAGTTTCTGCACACTGGTTGACGACAGCCGATTCATTGTTCTCTTCAACATTCTTGAAACGGAATACCCTTTGGTAAAGGCCGGTATGAAGACGGTGGTGACACCGTTGTCCAATGATATCAGCGTCAGTGGAAGGGTCAGGACTGTCAGTCCTTCAGTCGGTGTGAACGGTCAGATACCGGTTACAGCTGAAATACAGGGACATTCAGGTCTGATTGAAGGCATGAACGTGAAGATAGTCGTTGAAAGTGAAATAGGGAACAGGTTTGTGGTTCCCAGGAAGGCAGTGGTTGTCAGGGACGGGCAGAATGTGGTTTTCACATGCCGGGATGGGAAGAGCCAATGGGTTTATGTGAAGATACTTGACAGCAATTCCAGTGAGCATTGCATTGAGGCGGACGCCGGTCGTGATGCGCATCTTTCTGAAGGTGAGATTGTTATAGTTGATGGCAATGAAAGCCTGGCTGACGGTACTCCAATAAAAATCATCTGATTCATGTTCAGGTTCCTGGTCAGAAGGCCCGTTGCGGTGACCATGTTGCTGCTGGCTGTGGCGGTGCTGGGTGTGGTGTCTGCAAGAAGACTGCCAGTGTCTCTGGTACCTGATACTGATATCCCTGTCATAACGGTCCGTGTCACTTCTCCTGACAGGTCTGCCAGGGAACTGTATGAACTTATGGTGTCTCCAATGCGCCTGACACTGTCCCAGACGCCGGGGCTGGAGGATATGGAATGTACTGTGAGGGATGGCAGTGCCGTAATATCCATGAAATTCGATTATGGCCGTTCAAATGAATATGTGCTTATTGATGTGAACGAGAGGGTTGACCGGGCAATGCGTTCCTGGCCTGCCGGTGAGGAACGTCCCATTGTTTCACGGTCAAGCGTGACTGACATACCGGCATTCTTCATTGACGTTACCCTGAAAGACTGTCGGAGTGAACGGGATTTCGTACAGATGGGGGAACTTGTCCGGCAGGTGGTGTCAAGACGGCTTGAACAGCTGCCCCAGGTCGCAATGGTTGACATGTCCGGGGTGACCGGAATTCAGTATGATGTAGTGCCGGACACACGCAGCATGGCTGCTGCAGGGCTTTCAAAGTCTGATCTGGCTGCTGTAATAGGGCAGGCTGACATCAATTTCGGCAACCTGACAATCGCTGACGGTGACCGCAGTTTTGACTTGCGTTTCGAATCAGTGGTGACTGGGCCTGAAGACCTTGAAAACATATGGATGAATATTGGCGGACGGGCTTTGAAGACAGGTGACATGGCCAGTGTATATGAAATGCCGCAACCGGTGCAGGGATATGTGCTTTCAAATGGAAAGAGAGCTGTCACAATGGCTGTGGTGAAGAAGTCCGATGCCCGTATGGCTGATTTGAAGAACAGCGTCACGTCTCTTCTGGATTCCTTTGAAGAGGACTATCCTGATCTGGAATTCACGCTGACACGGGACCAGACGGCACTTCTTGACTATTCCATTGTAAGCATGCTCAGGAATCTGGCTGTCGGAGCCATGCTGGTATGTCTTGTAATATTCCTGTTCATGCGTGACTTCACGTCATCAGTACTGGTTACCCTGACTATTCCAGCTTCGCTGCTTCTGACATTCATGATATTCCATATCATTGGGATTTCGTTGAATGTGATCTCATTGTCGGGGCTTTTGCTTGGAATAGGAATGACTGTTGACAATTCAATTGTCGTAATTGACAATATATCAAGACACCGTATGCTTGGACGGCGGCTTGAGGACGCGTGTGTTGAAGGCACATCGGAAGTGTTTGTGCCCATGCTCAGTTCGGTACTTACCACATGCGTCATTTTCATTCCGCTCATTTTCATCAATGGAGTTGCAGGGGCACTGTTCTATGATGAGGCAATGGCTGTGACCATTTCCCTGTTGTCTGCATTTCTCGTTTCGGTAGCGGTGCTGCCGGTATACTGCTGCGCATTGTTCCGGCGCAAACCGGAGTATGCGGGCCGCTGTCATATGCTGGACAGGATAACGGAAACGTATGAAAGGCTGCTGTCAGCCATGTTCCGCAGGAGAGCTGCCGTATGGGCGGCTGTTGGTGCGACTGTGGTCATGGCTGTGGTGCTGTTCCCGTCAATGGACAGGAAAAAACTGCCGGAAATGTCACATTCCGATGCTCTTCTGACTATAGGGTGGAACGGCGGAACCGGTCCTGGCGAAAATATGGAACGTTGCAGTGAAATAACTGAACGGTTTTCAGAGCGTATCCGCCACAGCACAGTCATGGCTGGAATCCAGCAGTTCGCTTTGCCTCATACGGCTGAAACGGCTGCGGATCAGGCGGTCATTTACATCGATGCAAGTTCCGAGGAGTCGATGAAAACGCTGGAAACGGACATTTCATCATACATACGGGAACGGTGGCCGGATGCCGAATGGGCATTTTCAACTTCCGGCAATGTGTTTGACGTGGTGTTTGCATCGGATGAACCGTTTCTTGAAGCGAGAATACGCAAACCGGACGGTTCATCTGTGACTCCGGCCTTTGCAGACAGTCTCATGGTGAAACTGCCTGGGATAGCAGCAAACCGTCCTGCCATGAAACAGTATCTCGAACTGCAGGCCAAGACCGAGACCATGGCAATGTATGGTATAGGACTGTATGAATTGGAATCATTCCTGAAGGACCGTATAGGCAACGAAGCGGTTCGCAGGATATCGCGCGGTTCGGTTATGATACCGGTGAAAATCAGTTCATCGGAATCAGATGGTGACGGTATTCTGGACGGATGCTTTCAGACTTCAGATTTGAATGTGCCGCTTGATGCTCTCCTTGGCTTGCGGCTGGTGGATGAACTGTCGGCTGTTACGGCAGGAATGGAAGGTGAGTATCTGCCGTTGCAGTTGGATGCGGTATCGGACAATGTGAATGAAGTCATGGAGTCTTTGAAACGGATGTCACAGGATGAAGGGTGGTTTGACGTCAGTTTCGCAGGTTCATATTTCAATGACAGGAAACTTGTGAGACAACTGTTTTCCGTACTTGGAATATCTCTGATACTGCTCTTCCTCATTCTTGCAGCGCAGTTCGAAAGTCTTGTCCAGCCATTGATCGTAATGTCAGAACTGGTGTTTGACATTGCACTTGTGATTGTTGTTCTTAAAATATCAGGAATAAGCCTTAACCTGATGTCGGTGACAGGTCTTGTAGTGATGTGCGGCATAGTCATAAATGACTCGATCCTGAAGATTGACACTGTAAACCGTCTGAGAAAACGCGGCATGGGGCTTGTCCGCTCAATCCTTGAGGCAGGGAAGATGCGTCTTGATGCAATACTGATGACTTCTCTGACCACTATTCTGGCAATGCTGCCATTCCTGGCACGTGGTGACATGGGCAGTGATCTGCAGTATCCCATGTCAGTGGCACTGATTGCCGGAATGACGGCTGGAACGCTGGCAAGCATATTTCTTGTTCCGCTGGTCTATTACGTTTCATACAGACGTACCTGAAGCTGCGGCGTTCCATCATTCATCGCACGTTTTGGCCTGCCGGATTCTGTCAGGCCCCATGCTCCTGTTTAAAATTTTATCATGCTCCTTAAAAATCATTAATAGCGTGCGGAAATAGTTTGAAAACAATTGTTGCGGGAATTAAATTATTTATCTTTGTGAAGGATAGTCTGTTGGAAAAGGATATATGCTGAATCTGATGATCCTTCTGCCTTGTGCCGCCGGCCTTTTCTGGCTGGCGCTGTATCTTGTTCTCGCTCCTGCAGGGCGGCCTTTCAGTCAGGCTAGAATTTTTTTTCTTGTTTGGTTCCTGTTCTGGTTTGTCGCCGTCACTCCTATAGCTGACAAGGGTGACGTTCCTGTGGTCCTGTTCACCATTCTTGAAGAATTCATCGGCACGGCTCTCATTCCGACGGCAATGATTTATCTGTACGCAATCAGACAGGAGAAAGCCAGACGCCCAGATATCTTTTTCGGACTGTGTTTCATGCTGCCTGTCGCCCTTCTGGTTGCCGCCACTGTTGCGGCCTACATTTCAGGCGTTGAAAATTCCAGGGAACTTATCATGTCAATTGATTCCGGACGGTCAGTCTTTTCATATGAGGAAAAGGAATCGTTCGTCCTGCTGCTTTCAACATCGGTCGCATACAGGTTCCTGGTGATTGCATATTTCATGCTGCTTGTGATAGTGGTGATGGTTGAATGCAACAAAAGACACTACACGATTGGCGGCATACTGAGATTCTTCTTCAAGGGGGAGGCAATCAATCTGGAGGCGGCGCAGCACTTTGTCATTCTGGTGACTTTCTTCTTCCTTTCGGGTATGATGGTGCTTGGAAAGGGATATTCGGCCGGCAAGTCATGGCTTGTCGCCATTTTCTGCGTAATTCTGACTTTTCTCATTTCCATATTCGGACTGCTGGCATCGGCCGGTTCGGGGCGTGTCATGTCACTTGCCGAGGTTGTTTCCAGATACAAGTTTATGGAACGTGAGAGACATTCGGGCGTTACGGCTGCCAAAGTTTCCGTTTCCGAAACGCTTCCTGCCTCAAGACCGCAGATTTCCGACGCCGAAGTCCAGCGTCATGCCGAATCGGTGAGAAAGGATAGTGTCTATCAGGAAAATCCTGTGCCTGTCAAGTCAAAGGCTGTACCCATGTCAGTTCCTGAAGATGACAGACTGAAAAACTGCTTTGAAGAGCAGATAGTGTATGAACGTCTGTTCCTCCAGCAGAAGGTTACAGCGTCCGATATTGCTGAAAAGTTGGGCGTAGACAAGAACCGGGTCACCGATTATGTCATGACAACATATGGAATGAATCTTCTGAGTTATCTGAACATGCTCAGAATAAACTATGCTGAACAGTATATGCTGAACAACAGGACGGCCACTCAGAAACAGGTGGCTCTGTCATGCGGATTCGTCAGCGCAAGCGCATTCAATCTGGCGTTCAGCAAGTATACAGGGGTTACGCCCAAAATATGGCTTGACCGTTATGCCGAACTGACTCAAAGAAACGAACAACAGGACTGATATGGGAAACAGGAACATGTTGGATACTGATTTGTCACAATACACCGTGATGGTGGTTGATGATATTGCCCTGAACATTATGCTTGTTCAGAAGATGCTTGTCCGTTACAATTTCAAGGTGGTGACCGCATCGAACGGGGCGGAGGCAATGGAGATGGTCAGGACGGAGAAGCCGAATCTTATGCTCCTGGATCTGATGATGCCTGTTATGGACGGATATGAGGTCATCAGAAGAATAAAATCCGATCCGCAGATGTCATCAGTCAGAATCGTAGTGCTTTCAGCGCTGAATACGAACGGAAATGTTGTGAAGGCGTTGAATATGGGCGCGGATGAATTCATAACCAAACCCATAACAATGGACAAGCTCTATGCCAGCGTCAATGCCCAGTTTGAGATGATACGCGCCATTGAGGCCGACGAAAGGGGCTGACAGATCTTTTCCCGGCTCAGTGGAAATTCAGTGGGGACATGCATGGATTGAAGTAGGGCAGACAGGGAAAAATCATGAAACATCGACAATCAGACAGGAAGTGCAGTTTTTGTGGTCGCTGCGAAAACGAATCTTGTTCCATAGCTGCATGGTAAGATGGTAAAGCAGCTTGCGCCAGTTGATTCTGTCATCCTGCGCAAAACGGTAGAACACGTCCTTCCCACAACCAATCATGCCGCCTAATATTGTGTTTGAAAAATTGTACGGATTGCGAATCATGAAACAGGGGAACAATATGAGGCTGGTCAGAATCTGCAGAAGCGAATACTTGCTGTTGAAACGCGTAATGCGTCCGAACAGCGTACGTTCGTTCATGCTGAGTTCGGAAATCATGTCCATCATGCTGTTCATCGCTTTTGATGCGTCATTATTCTTGAAGAATGAGCTGATCTCTGAAAGAAAGTTTGTATTTTTGACTTTGGGCATAGGAATCGTAGTTTTGGTTTGGTCACTTAAAATCACTCATTTTCTGTCAATAATCCCATTCAATTATAAAACATATGCTTAATTGTTTGCTAACAAACTACTAATTTAACTATGAGAAATTTGTTGTTTTTTCTAGTGTCTGTCGTTGTTATGGCAAATACCCAAGCTCAGTCTTTCTCAAACCAAAGAGAAAATACAGTTAATAATACCGCTAATACATCAGTAATAAACGCGTCAGGTCGAAAGCCCAAAGCAGGAGATGTAATAAGTGGTATGATTAGAGATGCAAAAGGTCCAATTACGTTTGCTTCAGTTCAAGAAATGAATTCCAGCAATAAGGTTGTTGCATTCGGCTTTACGTATGATAATGGACAATTTTCTTTCACACTTGACAATCCTTCAGACTCTCTTGTTGCATATTGTGTTGGGTACTATCCTGCAAAATGTCAAATTGACGGAAGTTTTTATGACATTTTTATGGTTAGAGATTTCCAAATAAATCTTGACAGTCTTCTACGGACTGCAGATGGTTACACACCTGGCGAGTTCCGTATTCCTGGCCATAACGGTTTTCCTGTGTTGATTATGGATGGTTATGAAATTGGCAGCAACAGCACCGTATGGAAGAACATTGACCCCACAAAAGACACATACACCAAGGAAGAACTTTCAATTCTGTTCGGAATAAGTGCCGACAAAATAGAAAAGTTCAAGGTTTACAGTGAAGATGAAACTTGCCGTTCTTTGGGGGATCGCGGAAAAAGCGGAATGATAGAGATTGTTACAGATGAGTATTACGAAAAAAGGAAATAAGCCAAATGCTTTATTATGCGTTTGGACCACACAAGCTAATGTAGTAAACTATGATTTGGGATGCCATTCGATGAAAGGATGCCCTTCCAAAAAAAGAATAAAAAAATAATCTTCTTTTCCAATAGGTCATTACCTATGAAGCATTTGTATATATTGTCACTATTACTTACAATTTGCAATGTTGTAAGAGCTCAGAATCCGGTAAGGCAAATAATCATCATCAGAGATTCCATTGGTTCTGTTATGTCCTTAGATTGTAACTACTCAGGTGCCTTTATCGGGTACCTGAGTAGTTACAATATGTAGAGAGAAATATCTTTACGAATAGGGCTATGAGAAATGATATCGTAACAACTTGGAACTATCAGATTTGTGATTATGGGGAATCTGGCAAATAAACATTTTACGCACACAACCATTGCAATATCTTTACTCTCCATAATACATTCACTTTCATCGTGTAATCTTAACAAGGACGTGTCTATTAACAAAGACATGTCCTTGTTTGCCTTCGTAATTTCCGACAATGATCTGGATGACCATTCAGATTATATTGAGCATGACTTTGCAGAAGGACTCAGAGGATGTCCCGACGGCACTGAATTATTGCTGTATCTTGATCGCCAGAATGAGGCACCTACATTAAGGCAGTTTGTATACTCCTCAGATCAAATCAGGACAAAGACCATCAAACAATATGAGGAACAGTGCTCCACTTCACCGGAAGTGTTCCGTAACATACTTTCCACCATGATTGAAAATTCATCGGGCAGACAGTATGGACTGTTCTACTGGTCTCATGGTAATGGTTGGCTACCAGGGCTTAATCCTGACCTGGCAAACGGCTCAACTACCAGATCACTTGGAGCAGATGGGACATATAGTATGAATGTCAGCGATTTTGCCAATATTCTTTCTGAAACGAAAATACCGCTATTTACCGTTTTAGATGCCTGCTATATGGGAAGTGTGGAAGTCGCTTACGAATTACGCAATTCGACTGATTATCTTATTGCAAGTTCGGCTGAGACATTAGGGATAAATTTTCCGTATCACACCATGATTCCGGAACTGGTCAAAGGAACCTATCAGGCCATGATAAAGTCATTGGACAATTATCTGGAGTTCTGCTATACAGACTATTATCAGGATGGGCAGATTTCTGGTATGGCGTCATTGATAGACTGCTCACAAATGGATTCACTTGCTTCTTCTTTCAAAAACATACTCAAAAGTGGTACTTTATCACTTGAAGAGCCAGACTCAATCCAATCATTTGACGGTCCGTACAGTCATCTGTATTATGATTTTGGACAATACACGGCTACTGTTGCTGAGAATGTGGAAAAGATAGAAACTTTCAATGAACAATTGGACAGGACTGTCGTATACAAAGTTACAACACCATCCGTCTATAATTCATCGGCCTTTCCTGACAACATGTTTGAAGTGAAACATTTCTCCGGTTTGAGCGTATACATCCTAGGCTCAAATTCATACTATGACTGGTTGTATTCTTTGACTGACTGGTACAAATACTGCTATGGAACACAAGAATAGGGATATAGCGGTAACACTGTTGTTTGCAGTATTGTTTCTTGGTAGTGTATTCATAGTTTTTCCAAGCCAATATGATTTGTCGGAAACCTATAGAAAGTATTTTACCTTAATCTTTGGATTGATATTTGTAGTTGTCTATGCCGTATTACCGGATTGTAAGAAAAATATCAACGGCATTTTCAAGACAATTTGCCTGACAGGAATGCTGGAGGCAGTTTACGCGCTAGCCCAATTTTTTAAGCTTATTCCAAGCTACAACAGATACTTCTCATATACCGGCAGTTTTGATAATCCGGCTGTATTTGCCATGTTACTAGCAATCTGTGTTCCAATAGCAGTGTATTACGCACTCCAGCATAAGAAAGGCTACAGAATGTGGTGGTTGGCAGCATTGTCCTATCTTGTCTTCATAGGTTTCTCTGAATCCAGGGCAAGCCTGTTGGCTGCAACAGCATCGCTTTTGGTAATTCTTCTTGAAAACAAGACAGTCAGGAATGTGCTGCTGAGAAAAAAAGTGCTTGCTGCTTGCATTCCATTGATTCTTTTGCTTCTGTTCTTGATTTACCGTTTCAAGGCTGATTCTGCAAACGGCAGGTTACTCATATGGCGTGTCTCTCTTGATATGTTCATGGAAAAACCTTTGTTCGGCTTTGGACCTGGCGGTTTTCTGGCAAATTATATGGATTATCAGGCAAACTACCTTTCCAGCCATCCGGATTCCAAGTTTCTACTTCTTGCCGATAATGTAAACAATCCTTTCAATGAGTATATCCTTGTCCTGGTAAATTATGGTCTTTGTGGCTTTGCATGTCTGTTGGTATTAATCATTCTTGCAATAAAAAGAATAAGCACTCTTGATGTTGACAATAAATTATTACTCTTCAGTATAACTGTTGTAGTGATGGTCATCAGTGCATTCTCATATCCATTCAGTGAGCCTTTCATCTGGATTGTGGCAGGATTAATCATTATGTCAGCATTAATACCTCGGAATCGCATTGCAAATGTGCTTGTTCCCATCATCTGCACAATAGCTATTTCCATGTCTGTGCCCAGATTCTTGGATGAAAGACATTGGAAAATGATAATGCAGGAATCATTGGCGGGTAAAACGGAAGATATGCTGCCAGAGTATGCCGAACTGTATGAAAAGTTACACGACAACGGCCAGTTCATGTACAACTATGGTGCCGAACTGCATTATTCCAAACACTACAAGGAAAGCCTAGCAATTATGAAGGAGTGTTCTGCTATATTGAACGATTATGATGTTCAGATGCTTCTGGCAGACTGTCACCAGAATCTCGGTGACACACTGATAGCCATTGGCTGCTATAATTATGCAAGCCGTATGGTTCCGAGCAAGTTTCTTCCCCAGTATCAGATAATGAATCTGTATTTGGCTCATGGTGATACTGTAAAAGCTGTAAACGCTGCAAATGCCATTCTGGCAAAAGATGTAAAAGTTTCCCGCTCCAAAGCAGTCCAGCGTATAATCAATGAAGCGGAATCGGTTGTAAAAGATGTAATGTCCCCATAAGCTGGTAACCGTCTATTTTACACATCTTGACGTGGAAATACAGTGGGGACTGAGTATATTCAGGTATGCTTTCGGCTCAGTGGAAATTTAGTGGGGAGTCATTGAAACGGTTATCTGGAATTGTGTGACATACCTGCTGAGAACAATATGAGAATGCTTCCAGTTC
>JAKSIS010000017.1 GCA_024398665.1 Bacteroidaceae bacterium | reverse complement strand
CTGACCTACGGGCCGGACCTTCAGCGTGTGCTGGCCGTGCTGTGGAAGAACAACAGCCTTGCACACCTGGTGACCTATGGAGACGGGTATGAGGAGAAGTACCAGAACGGCCAGATAACCCGCTATTACTACGTTGACGGTGCTGACGGCAACAGTGCAGTCTATACGTCCCATACCCAGACCGGCGACAAAGCCTACTGCATAGACCATGACCATTTGGGCAGCGTGACAGCACTGTTCGACCAGAACGGCAGCAAGTGCTTCAGCGCCAGCTACGACCCGTGGGGACGCCGTTACGTGACAACCGGTTCCATAGAGTTCGACCGCGGCTACACCGGCCACGAGCACATAGATGAGCTTGCCCTTATAGACATGAACGGCCGCATGTACGACCCCATTCTAGGCCGCTTCATAAGCGTAGATCCGTACATCCAAGACCCTTACAATCCGCAGAACTTCAACCGGTACGCTTACTGCTTGAACAACCCGCTACGGTACACGGATCCGAGTGGGGAGATAATTGGTATTGATGATGTAATAATTGGCATTGCTTTTGGTGCTCTTGTTGGAGGAACAACAGGAACGATTATTGGTAGGCAAAATGATGCAAGTGGTTTGAAGCTATTTGGCTATATTGCAGGCGGTGCAGTAATTGGTGGTCTTGCAAGCTGGGCTGCAGTTGGCATTGGTACCGCTGGGGGGGGCGCATGTTTGTCGGGAGCTGTGTACAGTTCAATAAACGGAGCGGGGTTTAGTGGGCTGGCAAATAAATTTGATAAAAATGCAGTTTGGCACGGTGCATGGACAGGTTATTTGTCTGGTTTCATCGGAGGTGGAGTTGGAGGTGCTATTGGTGGCAGACTTGGAGCATTTTGTGGAGGAGCTTCAAGTTCAGGAATAAATACGAAACTTAATGGTGGTAATCAAAACCAAACATTAATCTCTTCTTTGATTGGCGGCACATTCTCATTGGCTCAAAGTGAAGCCATGTCTTATCTAAAATGGAAATATGACGGTGGTAATAAATTGGGAAATTATGACATTACCTATAAACAATATCGCATCATGCAATCAGATTATCAGCGGTCAAGATTTTGGAGAAAAGAATTTGGCGGAATACTGACGACAGATGGTAAAGTCGTGAGAGCTCCATATAAATTCCGTCATGATTTCTATATTGACTTTGACCCGGAATGGACAGGCGAAGCAACAGGAAAGGTACTGGCAATGTATCATACACATTGGGCAAAAGCAGGTAGAATATATTTCCCAGAAGGTTATACAGGAGACAACGGTATTCCTGCTTCTGATGGACCTTCTCCGAGAGACTATGAAATGTCAAGCAAATACAATTTACCGTCTTTGCTTTTTGATAGAAAATATTCATATTTGTATTTAAATAGCAATAATCAAGTGCCACCAGTTGGTAATTTATTCGTAAAATATTACCCAGGCATTTTCTACCCACTCATCAAGTAATAAAACTATGAAGAGAATTATTCTTATATTATTATTTACCTGTTTTCGTGTTATTTCATATTCGCAGGAAGTTACTAATTCGCAGGCTGTTTCTGATTTACTTATTACTGGTCGTCTTGTGGATATCTGCTTTCCTTATCCCACAATTAGTGATCAGGAAATAAAAGAGATGAATATATCAAGTGATTTGATTATCTATCCGACTTTGATTGTCAACAATATTATCATTACAGATACTATTGCTATTAATTTGTTTAGAAATAATGTTAGAAAGGAGAATATTGCAAGAAAACGATTCTTGCTAGAGGAACAAGCCCGCAAGAAAGGTATTCCTGAAGTTTCAAAAGATGGAGTATTACTGATAAGGCTGAAAAGAAATTTTTATTGGAATCCGATATGGTATCAATAAATAAGGCAAAGGCTCTAATGAACACGTCCTTATCACACGTTGGATTAATCACATAAGAATCAATGAAAATTTTAAGGTATTTAAGTTTCGCAAGTTAGAAATTTCTTGAAAATTAGCCTAAAAAAAACATAGGAATTTCCTGCAATTGACAGAAAATGAGTAATTTTAAGTGACCAAACCAAAACTACGATTCCTATGCTCAAGGTCAAAAATACAAACTTTCTTTCAGAGATAAACTCATTCTTCATTATTGAAGATGAGCAATATATAACATGGATTCATAACATTCTGAAAAGGAAAGAGCCTGATGTGAATAAGACATCAGCAAGTGACAATCGCTGATCGGACTTTTCATCGGTAACTGCAACCGGAAAAATTCCGATTCGCCAAAAAGAGAAACAGTGGACCGGCGTATAAAGGTTGTTGGGCTGTTTTCGGTTTCTCAACCATCTGATTTTCAGGCATGAGGAACACGCAGGTGCGTTGCATTTGATATGGCACGCACCTGCGTTTCTCATTTTGGCGGGCTGGGTAAGCCGTCTCATTCTATGATGTCCAGCGCCTTGAGCAATGCTTCGGGCTGGGGATCGTGACCGCGGAATTCACGGTAAAGGTCAGCTGCATCGACACTGCCGCCCTGTTCCAGAAGATGGCGGAACCTGGCTGCTGTAGCCTTGTCGAAAATGCCGTTCTCCTTGAACAGGGAGAATGCATCGGCGGCCAGGACTTCAGCCCATTTGTAGGAATAGTATCCGGCAGCGTAACCGCCCTTGAAGATATGTGAGAACGATGTGGAGACAATGCATTCGGGAACGCGGGTAACCACATCGGACGACTGCAGAACGCGTGTCTCGAACTGCAGTGCGCTTTCTTCAGTCATCTCAGTCAGGGTGTGCCATGACATGTCAAGTATGCCGTACTGCAGCTGGCGCATATGGTAATAGGCCGATTCGAAGTTCTTGGCGGCAATTATGCGGTCTATGAGTTCTGAAGGGATAGGTTCGCCGGTCTTGTAATGCTTGGCAAATGACTTGAGGAACTCCTCTTCAAAGGCCCAGTTCTCCATGATCTGTGACGGCAGTTCGACAAAGTCATGGTCTACGCTTGTGCCGGTCTGCGAATGGTAGCGGCCCTGGGCCATGATGCCGTGCAGCGAATGTCCGAATTCGTGCAGCATGGTGGTGAATTCGTCATGCGTGAGCAGTGACGGTTCGTTTTCAGTAGGCTTGGTGAAGTTTGTCACAAGGCTGATGAACGGACGTGTCTCTATTCCGTCAACAATCATCTGGTCACCGAAAGATGTCATCCAGGCACCGCTGCGCTTGCTTTCACGCGGGAAGAAGTCAGCGTAGAAGAGAGCCAGATGCTTTCCGTCAGCATCGGTCACATCATACACTTTCACGTCAGGATGATAAACAGGCAGGTCAGTCTCCTTGAAATTCAGTCCGTACAGGCGGTTGGCCAGTGAGAATATGGCATCGATGCAGGATTCAAGCTTGAAGTACGGCTTCAGTTCCTCGTCCTTCAGACTGTATTTTTCAACACGCAGCTTTTCAGTCCAATAGCTGAAATCCCAGGGCATTATGACGTCACCCGTAAAACCGTGGCTGCGTGCATATGCGGTAAGGTCCGCAACTTCCTGTCTGGCTTTGGGCAGGGCCGGTTCCTTCAGTTCTTCAATGAACTTCCATACATTGTCGCCGGACTTGACCATGCGCTCTTCAGTCTGATAGTCAGCATAGTCACGGTACCCCAGCAGCTGTGCTTTCCTGGAACGCAGGTCTGCAATCTGTTTCAGGACTTCAGAATTGTCATACTCCTTTGTGAACGCACGGGTATTGTAGGCACGGTACATTTTTTCACGCAGGTCGCGGCGGTCGCTGTACTGCATGAATCCGCCGTAGCTGGGGGCGGAAAGGTCGAACAGCCAGCCTTCCCGGCCTTTTTCCCTGGCGGCCTGGGCGGCCTGTTCGCGGACGAATTCCGGCAGTCCGGCAAGTTCGTCATCGGATGTGAGAAGCATTGTGAATGCGTTTGTTGAAGCAAGCAGGTTCTTGCCGTATTCTATGGAAAGCAGCGAGAGCTTCTCCTCATAACCGGCCAGAATCTCCTTGTCAGCAGGTGACAGGGCGGCGCCGTTGCGGGCGAAAGACTTGTACGTGTCTTCCAGAAGCTTGCGCTGGGCCTGGTCCAGCTTGAGCGATTCACGGCTGTCGTATACGCTCCTGACACGCTGGAAAAGTCCGTCATTGAGCATGACGTACATTTCAAATTCAGTCATGAGGGGGGACAGCTGTTCGTCAATCTGCTGCATCTCATCACTTGTATTGGCCTCGGCCAGATTGTAGAATACCGATGCTATTGAATTCAGGCGCAGACCGGAATTCTCCAATGCTTCAACGGTGTTTTCGAATGTGGGGGCATCAGGGTTGCTGACTATGGCATCAATCTGTGCCTTTGCTTCGCTGATAGCCTCCTTGAAGGCCGGCAGATAGTGCCTGTTCTCGATTTTGTCAAACTGAGGGGCTCCGTACGGAAGCGGAGAACCGGTCAGAAGCGGGTTGTCATTCATAGTGCATGATGTAAGTGCGGCCAGCATAGCCAGCGCGGCAATTTTATTGTTCATACCTTTTTTGAAGTTAATTGTTTCCTGTTGGCTGCGAATTTACAAAAAATATACTACCTTTACCCCAAATACATTCAAGATGAAACGCAGAAACACCATTTCCATACTGTTGTGCGCACTTGGCGCCATGTCAGTTTCCGCCCAGGAGAACGTTGCCTTTTCCGGTACATATTATGTGGACGGGAATGTTGAAATTGATTATGTATACCGTTCCCATGTTGCCATTGAGGCGGTCAAGGCCGGTCAGAGTGTCGCCGTGGGTGACAATGGCGCCAAGCTGGTACTGACGGCGATACGTCTGACAAAAACCGGCGGAATGGTTGCCGATGACAACGAAAGGACACTCTACGGCGTCAATTCAGCAGTGGTTTCGGCACACGCATCGGACCTGCTGCTGGAAGAATGTGACATCACATGCCATATTGACGGTGCCAACGGGGTTGCGGCTACAGGCGAAGGCTCAAAGCTCAAGATGCAGGAAGGCACTGTGACCGTTTCACGTGAGAAATCGGCCGGAATAAGTGCCATGAGCGGAGGTCTGGCTGAGGCGGAGGGCACACAGGTCACATGCTATTCCAACCAGAGCCCTGCCGTCCTGGCCGGAGTGGGTGGTACGGTAAAGGTCACGGGACTGAAAGGTACCACAGGCGGAATAGGTTCCCCGCTGTTCGCATCACAGGGCCGGATTGAAGCATCGGACTGCAAGATGGAAACCAACGGTTCACAGCTTGTATCAATAATTGGCGGCGGCTATGCCGGGCTGGAGAAATGCACTCTCACCAGCCAGCAGTACTGCGGAATGATGCTGTTCAACAATACTGATGAGAAGGCTCCGGAAACAGGCAATCTTACAATCAGGAACAGCAAGATCACCGTCAAGGACGGCCCCCTGTTCTATGTAACCAATACCGATGCTGAAATACACCTTACAGGCACCAGTTTCCAGGCAGGTGACATTCTGCTTACGGCAAAGGCCGATGACTGGGGCATAAAGGGGCAGAACGGCGGCCACGTGCTGCTGCAGGCTGACAAGCAGAGCATGCGTGGCGAAATAGTCATAGACAGTATAAGTTCCGTAACGGTCCAGATTGATGACGCTGATTTCTACGGCAGCATCAATACTGCAGCCAATACCTGCGCTGAAGGCCGTGTCATAATGAATAAGGGGGCTACATGGACTGTCATGAAGGACTCATACATCAAATCAATAGAATTTGAAGAACCGTTTGAAAAGGTTCTAAAGAAAATATCAGGCAGCGGTAACGTGTATTATGATGCGGCTGATGCAAGAAACGCATACCTTGGCGGAAAGGAATACAAGCTTGGGGACAAGGGGATGCTGCGTCCGTGGAACTGATGCCAAAAGAAAGGATTTTTATGAAAAAGGTATTGACTGCACTCCTGTCCCTTGTCTTCGCTCTGCCACTGCTGGCCGAGGAATACCCGATAAGGGCTGAACAGCTTCCAGCCAAGTCGCAGAAGATCATTGCCCAGTGCTGGCCAGATGCCACAGTCGAAAAGGCTGTTGTGGAGAAGAGGGCCAGTCTTGTCCAGTTCAATGTGGAACTGTCCGGAGGTGTGAAGATGCAGTTCTCCAAGTCCGGCAGCTGCACTGAATGCATCTGCAAAAAGAAAACTGTCCCTGACGTTCTGGTTCCGTCCAAGATCAGGTCATTCATGAAAAGGCATTTTCCTGAAAGGCAGATACGTGAAATAGAACATGACAGCAAACTGTACACAATCATTCTGGACAACAGGTGGGAACTGACATTTGACAGTGTCTTCAGGCTTATTGATTTTGACAAACCATGATTTCTAATATCTGGCGTAAAACGCTGTATATGACAATGGCGCTCTTGTTAGCGTCATTGCTGTCATCATGCCGCAAGGATGAAAAGGAAGAAGGTCCTGCGGACTATACCGTTCTGGTTTACATGGCCGCAGACAACAACCTGTCGTCCTATTGTGAACCCAACATGACGAGAATGCGCAGTGCCATGACCTCACAGAATGACAATGACCGTCTTGTAGTGTTCCTGGACCGTCCGGGGCTCAATCCGCTTCTCCTTAGGCTCAAGAACAAGGGTGTGGATACTCTGCGTGTCTATCCGGAAGTCCGTTCCACTGACTCGAAAGTGCTTTCATTTGTAATAAAGGAGACCGCTGAACTGTTTCCGGCAAAACATTACGGACTGGTCATGTGGTCACACGGAACAGGCTGGATTCCTTCCGAAGCCCTTCATTATGCCGCATCAAACCTGAACTACGCACCCCGCAGGGATGGCGCAGACACAGGTGCAGCCGCAGCAGCTGAATCGGACGGGCGCAGGGTTATTCCCCAGACCAGATCGTTCGGTTATGAATCGGTACCCGTTACGAACGTATACGGAGGCAAAGGATACACGTCAATGGACATTGGCGACATGGCGGCTGCCATTCCGGACAAGATGTTCGACTACATTCTGTTCGATGCATGCTACATGGGGAATGTGGAAATTGCATACGCATTAAGAAGAAAGACAGAACGTGTGGTATCTTCATGCTATGAGATAGTCGCTGACGGTTTCCCTTATCATCTGATGACACAGGACCTGCTGTCGGGCAATATGGTTTCAGCAGCAGAGAAGTTCTATGAATATTACAGGGACCTGAATGTTTCCGGAAGCCAGCGCTGGCAGCGTATGGGTGGCGTATCGGTGGTTGAAACCGCCGGTCTGGACAGTCTGGCGCGCTGTTTCAGGAAAATAGCTGAAGGCCGTACAGCATACGTGATGAACATGCCGGTTTCCGGAATACAGCATTTTGACCGTTTCTCCAGAACCGTATTCTATGACCTTGAGGACGTTGCTGAAAACATTTGTACTGAAGCCGGTGTGATGAATGAATTCAGGGCACAGCTGGACCGCTGCATAAGCTACAGCATGTCAACCCCGTACATGTTCCAGGGTGATCCGTACAATGAGATCAGAATTGACCGGTACAGCGGGCTGAGCATATACATTCCGCGCACCGACTATGAATCGAACCTGATATATACTTCATCATCAAGGACTAACCTGAATGCCGAATACCTGAAAACGGAATGGAGCCGGGCTACAGGTTACGGAAAGAAATGACAGTCAGGCGTAACTGTGAACGCCTCCAAGCAGCAGGTTGACCCCGAACCAGGTCATCAGTATGCAAAGGAACGAAAGGACCGCGAACAGATTGAAGTTTGCGGTCTTTTTCAATGCCGGCAGTGACTGTACGTGAAGTCCCATGCTGTACAGCAGCAGTGTGACCAGCGCCCAGGTTTCCTTGGGGTCCCACTGCCAGCAGCTGCCCCAGGAACGGTTCCCCCAAACGGCACCCAGCATGGTTCCTATAGCAAGAAGAAATACCGCAGGGTACAGCGCGACACGGCAGATGTCAGCCAGCTGTCCACTCTTTGAAAACAATCCGGCCACGCCGCCAAATGCGACCAGTCCGAACAGGGTATACGAGAACATCATGCAGGTGACATGTACGGCAAGCAGCGGTGAATCAAGCACGGGCTTGAGCGGCTGTGCGGGGTTCGATGCAGGGCTGCTCAGAAAGGCGGTGAGTATGCAGAAACCTGCCAGCAGCAGGCCAAGTGGCAGTATCACAGGCTGTTTTCTTGAAAAGGAGATGGCCAGTAGAACTGATGTCCAGGCTATGAGCAGCATCATTTCGAATCCGTCAGACATAGGGATGTGGCCGCTGCGGTGCCATCGGAGTGCCAGGAATACGGAAAGTGCCAGGAAAAGGATTCCGGCGGCAGCCGATGCTGTTATTCCGAATACGGGAGGGAGTGTCTTTCCGGCGGTGCTGCGTATGCGTTCAAGAGCCGCTTTGAACTGCGAATCGCGGCAGAAAAGGAAAACAATCAGTGAAACGGCCAGAATGGAGAATCCTGTGTACAGCAGTGAGTCTCCGACCGGATTGTATCGGACTGAAAGGGTCGTTCCGTTACAGTCCGGGTCATACCCGCTCTGACAGAAACGGTAGCCGCCGGCAAGAAGCGGACGGTTCATGGAAACAGTCTGAGGCAGACCGTTGACTGTGATATGGCTTATATAGTCACGGTCAACATCCGTTCCCGGATAGCATTCAACTTCAAAACTGTCCAAAGCTATGCTGTAGGGCAGGAACTGGCGCATGCCGTCATCGGAAACGAACATTTCTGACGTTTCTCCCTGCCGCAGGTGCAGATAACCGCTCATGCAGTTGAGACGGGTCATTATGGACGCGGCCAGAATAACAGCCAGCCCGGTGTGCATGTATGTCAGGACTATGCGGCGGTATGCGCATCGGACTATGAACCATACAGTTGCAGCAACGGCTGTCACAATCCACAGTATACTGAACCACGGAGCACGGTAAATGGCATGCATGGCCGTATCAGTTCCGTACAGCCGCGTGATCACAGTGGCAAACGCCATGGCAGTCATGGCAGCGCTGAGCCCGGCCAGGGTTATGTATTTGAATGTGCTGTGTTTCATTCCAACTGCAAAAATACACTATCTTTGCGTTTCATGAAACATTCACAGTTATTGCCGTTTCTGGAAGAGGGCAGGATAGAGGCCGGATGTGATGAGGCAGGCCGCGGCTGTCTGGCCGGTCCGGTATGCGCGGCTGCGGTCATTCTGCCGCCTGATTTCAGCAATCCCCTTCTCAACGATTCCAAGCAGCTTACGGAAAAGCAGCGGTATGGGCTGCGGCCCGTCATTGAAGAACAGGCTCTGGCCTGGGCCGTTTCAATGGTTGACAATCATGAAATTGACAGGATCAATATCCTCAAGGCATCAATCACGGCCATGCACCGTGCTCTGGACCAGCTGAAGCTGCGGCCGCAGCATATTCTTGTTGACGGGAACCGTTTCATTCCGTACGGTGACATTCCTTTCACCACCATTGTAAAAGGTGACGGGAAAATGATGTCAATTGCCGCGGCCAGCGTTCTGGCAAAGACTTACCGTGATGATTTCATGAACAGGATTTCCTGTGAATTCCCACAGTACGGCTGGCTTGAAAACAAGGGCTATCCGACAGCTGCGCACAGGGAGGCCATAAGACAGTACGGAGTTACGCCATACCATAGGATTTCATTCAATTTGTTGGGTGACGGCCAGCTGTCATTGGATTTTTGATTATTTTTGCGTGTGAAAAAATATAGGGAACATGACAAAGTCATATGAAGAGATAAATGAGAAGATACGTGCCGGAAAAGCGGTCGTCATGACTGCCGAACAGGTTTCGGAAATGGCCCGTACCATGTCAGCCAAGGAGATTCTGAGCAAAGTCGATGTCGTGACGACAGCAACCTTCGGCGCAATGTGCTCAAGCGGCGCGTTCCTGAATTTCGGTCATGCCAATCCTCCCATCAGAATGGAGCGTATAGAACTGAACGGAGTACCCGTAAGCGGAGGACTTGCCGCCGTTGACACGTTCGTAGGCGCCACTGACTGCAACGTCCAGAATCCCACATACGGCGGAGCCCATATAATTCAGGACCTTATTGACGGCAAGGAAGTCACTCTGGAAGCCTGGGGCAAGGGAACCGACTGCTACCCGCGCAAGCATATACGCACGCACATTTCCCTGGATACCATAAATGAGGCCATCCTCATGAATCCCAGAAACGCGTACCAGAACTACAATGTGGCACTGAACACATCGGACCGTACGCTGTACACATACATGGGCACGCTTCTGCCGCATATGAAGAACGCTTCATACAGCAGCGCAGGTGAACTTTCACCACTGCTCAATGATCCGGAATGCCGTACAATAGGTCTTGGAACAAAAATATTCCTCTGCGGAGCGCAGGGCTACGTAGTGTGGAACGGCACACAGTTCAACTGCTCAAAGCCGCTGAATGAAAACGGTGTACCCATGGGCAACGCACGCACGCTGGCACTGATGGGCGAAATGCGTGAAATGTCAAGCGAATTCATCCGCGGCGCCTATTTTGAAAAGTACGGCGTTACGATGTATGTGGGCGTGGGCGTTCCCATTCCGCTGCTGGATGAGGATCTGGCTCACCGCGTTTCAATACGCAACAGCCAGATTGACACGTTCATTGAGGACTACGGTCACGAATGTGAACTGATAGGTCAGGTGAACTATGAGCAGCTGCGCAGCGGTGAATTCGAATTCCGCGGCAGGAAGATCCATACCGCTCCACTGTCAAGCCTGTACAAGGCGCGCAGAATTGCCGGCATCCTGAAACAGTGGATTGAACAGGGCCGGTTCGAACTGACAGCTCCAGTGCGTCCCATGCCTGCAGGAACAAGTCTTAAAGGTTTGAAGGAGATCTGATTATGATTAAGAAAGTGGTTGTAACATTCCCGGCCGACACTGCAAGTCAGCCCCTCATATACGAACTGATCAAGAAATATGACATCAAGGTCAGCATTATAAAAGCCGATATTGACGCCAACGGAGGCAAGCTTGTGCTGGAACTTGATTCGGACAGCGAGCACATTGCACAGTCCGTACAGTTCATGAAGGATTCAGGGGTCGATGTCAGTCCTCTGGAGAAAAAGATAAGTTACGATGACACACGCTGCATAAGCTGCGGTGCCTGCACATCGGCATGTCCGTCAGGCGCCCTGTCCATAGGCGCTCCTGACTGGAAACTTAAATTCCAGCCCGACAGGTGCGTGGTATGCAAGCTGTGCATAGTCTCATGTCCGCTCAAACTCTTCAGAATAGAATTTGCCGAATAGCACATGGAATATGTGGAACGCAGTTACAGGAGCAGGTTCTCCAGTGAGGGCCGCCGCTGGTTCCGCGTCAGTTTTCTGGAATCCGATTTGTGGATAGGGGTCGATGACGGCTCCTATTCCCCTTCAATGGAACATGACATATATGCGCGTCTTGTTGATTTGAGACGGTCCATGGACGCATATCTGGCGCTTGATCCCGCATACCGTACGGCACTGGTCCCATATGATGCCGCCACCGCTGCACCTCAGATAATGAAGGACATGTCCGCTGTCTGCCACAGGACAGGAATAGGGCCCATGAGCGCTGTGGCCGGTGCCGTTGCTAAATATATTGCAGACGGGATTGATTCTTCTGAAGTGATTGTGGAAAACGGAGGTGACATATATGCGCGTGCCAGGGAAGACATGGACATAAGCGTATTTGCAGGTTCCTCCCCGCTTTCTGAAAAGGTGGGACTGCATATTCCGGCTGCAGCCTTTCCGCTTGGTGTCTGCACATCCAGCGGTACTGTGGGACCGTCATTGAGCCTGGGCCGCGCCGATGCTGTGATGATAGTTTGCAGGGACGTGCTTCTGGCCGACAGCTATGCCACAGCCATGGCAAACCGTATCCGGACGGCTGATGACCTGGAGCCGGTTATAGGACAGATTCAGAATAAATCAGACATTCTAGGAGCTCTTGCTGTAAAGGATGACCGCATGGCTGTGTGCGGGCAGTTCGAACTGCGCATTTTCGCCTGACAATCACGCGGTATTGTCATCGGATTATCATATATTTGTGGAATTGAACAACCAATTAATCCAAATATGAAGAGAAGAAATTTTTTGCTGCTGGGGCTGCTTGCTCTGGCGCTCATGCCTGCAAGGGCAATGGACAACAAGGGAATATCATTCCCGGAACTTTCCAGTGACCGTTTTACACTCATCGAAAATGGCACACCGGTAACGATCCTGGCCGATGAGTCTGACAAGCCCGGCGTTCAGATTGCCCTGAAAGCCCTCCAGAAAGACTTCAAGGCCGTAGCCGGTCAGGAAGCCGGAATCATTTACGAACCTGCCGGCGGAAAGATTGTCATTGCCGGTACTCTTGAAAGCAAGTACATTTCACAGATTGTCAAGTCTAAGAAGATAGACAGGAAACAGCTGCAGGGAAAGACTGAAAAGTATATCATGACTGTAATCGAAAAGCCCATCAAGGGCGTTGACGAGGCTCTGGTCATTGCCGGCAGCGACATGCGCGGCACCATTTACGGCATCTATGAACTTTCAGAACAGATTGGCGTTTCACCATGGTATTTCTGGGCCGATGTACCCATCCAGCCGCAGAAGAACATCTCCCTGGCAAAGGGCACCTATACCGCAGGTGAACCTGCAGTCCGCTATCGCGGCATCTTCCTGAACGATGAGGCACCGTGCCTCACTTCATGGGTGAAGAACTATTTCGGCACTGACCGCGGCGGAAAGGATTTCTACGCATCATGCTTTGAACTCATACTGCGTCTGCGCGGCAATTTCATGTGGCCTGCAATGTGGGGCTGGGCATTCTATGCCGATGATCCGGAAAACTCGAAAACGGCAAATGACATGGGTGTCATTATGGGTACAAGCCATCACGAGCCCATGGCCCGCAACCATCAGGAATGGGCCCGCAACCCCAGAGCCTACGGCGGCGTGTGGGACTATACCAAGAACAAGGAGGAACTGCAGCGTTTCTTCCGCGAGGGCATTGAACGCGCCAAGGACACTGAAGACCTGATCACCATAGGCATGCGCGGTGACGGTGACGCCGAACTGAAGGGTACTGATGAGGAAATCATCAAGATGATGGAAGGCCTGTTCGTGGACCAGCGCCAGATAATAAAGGATGTGACCGGCAAGAAGCCCGAGCAGGTTCCGCAGGTCTGGGCACTTTACAAGGAAGTCCAGAACTACTACAACAAGGGACTTCGCGTTCCCGATGACGTGACAATCCTGCTGTCCGATGACAACTGGGGTGACATACGCCGTCTTCCCAACGAAGAGGAACAGAAGCATCCCGGCGGGTGGGGCATGTACTACCATGTTGACTATGTGGGAGCTCCGCGTAACTCAAAGTGGCTGAACATCACTCCCATACAGCATATGTGGGAGGCAATGCAGCTGACATATGACTACAATGTGAAGAAACTCTGGGTTCTGAACGTAGGTGACCTCAAGCCTATGGAATATCCCATCACACTGTTCCTTGACATGGCATGGGATCCCACAAAGTTCACAGCTGAAAACCTGCTTGACCACACATATGACTTCTGCGTTGAATTCTTCGGTGAGGACCAGGCCAAGGAAGCCGCACGCATTCTGAACCTGTGCAGCAAGTACAACGGCCGTATCAGCGCTGAAATGCTTGACGCCCGACAGTACTACACAGTTGACGAATTCCGTCAGGTATGCGGTGACTATGCACGTCTGGAACTTGAGGCAATGCGCCAGTATGAGACACTTGCTCCCGAATACAGGGATGCATACCAGCAGATAATACTCTTCCCCGTACAGGCCATGGCCAATATCTATGACATGTACTATTCACAGGCCATGAACAACCAGCTGGCCCGTCTGGGTGATCCCGCTGCAAACGAATGGGCAGACCGTTGTGAAGCCGATTTCAAGCGTGACGCCAAACTGAACGCCTATTACAACACTGAAATTGCAGGCGGCAAGTGGAACGGCATGATGACACAGAAGCACATCGGATACACATCATGGAACGACAATTTCCGCGCTGACACCCAGCCCCGCGTAACCCGCGTTGAGGAAGCCAGGACCGGCGGCTGCGTCTTCACTGAAAAGAACGGAGTCGTTTCAATGGAAGCTGAGCATTATTTCTCACAGACCGGCGTGACCAGCGGTTCAGCTGAATGGAAGACCATACCTTATATGGGCCGTACCCTTTCAGGCGTAGCCCTGATGCCTTACAGCCAGCCTACTGACGGTGCAAGCATGACCTACAAGTTCAACACAAAGACCGATGCCGATAACCTGAAGGCCATCATCGCTGTCAACGCCACTCTGACATTCAAGCGTCTGGAAGGACACCGCTACATGGTAAGCCTTGACGGCGGCAAGGAGATTGAGGTTGTGTTCAACGAGCGCCTGAATGAAGACCAGCGCAACATCTACTCAGTCTATTATCCCACAGTAGCAACACGCGTTAAGGATGATACGGTGGAACTTGGTGCGGTTAAGGCAGGCGAACACACTCTGACCATCCGTCCCATCGAACCCGGTACCGTTTTCGAGAAGATAGTCATCGATAACGGCGGTTATGTGAAGAGTTTCCTCTTCATGGACGAATCACCTTATACACGCCAGTAATCGGATCAAAGGGGATCTATGGGGACAGTCCCTGTTGCCGAACAACAGGGACTGTCCCCATAGAAAATCGATTTGGAATATGAGAAAAAGAAAGAAGAATCGTTTGGCTGTTCTGGCGGCGGGGCTTATGCTTGCAGGATGTGCAGGGCAGGATGCGCCGGCACTCAAGGCTGTGATATTTCCGGGGGACTATCCTGACCCCAGCATCATGCGTGACGGAAATGACTTTTACATGACGCATTCATGTTTCACATACTATCCCGGTCTGCTGGTATGGCATTCCACTGACCTGCTTCACTGGGAGCCGGTATCGCGTGCCGTACAGGACCAGAAATATTCTATTTATGCTCCTGATCTGTGCAAGGTGGGGGATACCTATTACATATATTATCCTACCAGTTCAGGCGAGAATTTTGTTGTGACAGCAAAGGACATGAAAGGTCCGTGGAGTGATCCCGTCAAGATCGATGTCAGCGGCATTGACCCTGGGCATGTGGTGGCTGAGGACGGAAAACGTTACCTTTACACGAACAACGGACATGTTGTGGAACTGACTGCTGACGGTCTTGCCGCAGCAGGACGCAACCGCAAGGTCTATGACGGCTGGCAGTATCCTGAAGAGTGGGAAACTGAGGGCATGTGGCTTGAATCACCCAAACTTGTCAGACATGACGGCTGGTATTACCTTATCAGCGCCGAGGGCGGTACGGCAGGTCCCGTTACCAGCCACATGTGCGTGGTGGCCCGTTCGAAATCGGCCTTGGGCCCTTGGGAGAACAGTCCGTACAACCCCATGGTGCATACCTACGGCGCTGATGAGGAATGGTGGTCAAAGGGCCACGGCACACTTATCGATGACGCTGACGGAAACTGGTACATAGTATACCATTCATACCGCAACGGTTTCCATACACTGGGCCGCAGCACCATTGTGGAGAGTGTGGAATGGACCAAGGACGGCTGGCCCGTGCTTAAGGAAAAGGATGGAGCCAAGTGGGAGAACCACGGTTTCATGACAGATCTGAATTATCTGCGTGACTACAGCAATCCGCTCATGTGGGCAAAGTGGGAGCCTGGCTTCATGGACGGTACATTGTGGACCACCACTGCCATCGATGCCAGCTATCAGATTACCGCAGAATTCGATGCCGGCGCGGATGACCTTGCAGGACTGTATCTGTTCTATAATGAAAAAGCCAGCACAGGTATCACAATGAACGGGCATTTCTTTGCCAGAATAACAAACAATGCAAATGTTGTAAAGGTTGAGACCAGCATTGACGGCAAGGAGTGGACAGTAAACCATGAAGGCATTGATGTTTCAACATGGCACCATAACACGTATCAGGGCTTCTTTGCGCTTCGCCCCGCTTATCTTCTGAAGGGTAACGCAAAACTGTTGAAGTTCACATACATGCCGTTGTAATGAAAAAAGGGAGCGCCGCTCCCTTTTTTCATTTCCAGTTGCTGTCCAGGAAAGCTATCCTGTCAGCGAACCATTTCTTCAGTGTCGTTATTTCCTCTTCGTAACTGCTTACGCGGTATGCAGCGAACATTCCTATAGCACCGCCGCCACCGGCTCCGCCCATTCCGAATCCGCCGCCGAAACCTCCACCAAAGCCGCCGAATGCGCCGTTGTTCTGCTGTGTGGCGGTTTTGGCTACAAGAAGGTCTGTATATTTTGCATACTGGCGTTTTTCAGCTTCAGAAAGCAGTTCTGCATTGTCGTCAATGTACTTGTTTATGCGTTCAATGGAAATGATGTCCTTGCGCAGTTCCTTCCAACGTGCCTTGACTTTGGCTACAAAAACCGGATCCTCCATGAGGCGTTTCCACATGGCCGGAGTGGGGTTGGTCTCACCACCTTCATACACCCAGGCGTCAATCTTATTGGCGTTGCAGAAACTGCAGTTGCCGTATGCCAGATTGTAGTCCCAGACTGAACCGGCGTGAAGCTTTCCTCCTGTCCCGTCATCGTTCTGTTTCTTCTTGTAGAAGTATGTGCTGCGCTTAAGACCGTCGGCATTAAGACTGAGTTCGGTATGAATCAGGTAGTCTACGAATGACTGCACGCTTATGTATTTTGCATAGCCGTTATCAGGGTCAGCAAAGTCTTCGCTCTGGATTACCTTCTCGACAGTATTTACATAGTCGCTGATGTACTGCAGCTGTTCATCGGTAAGATTCTCAGCCTTGGGATAATATACATTCCATGTCACCCTGGCCCCTCCGCCAAAACCTCCAAACCCGCCGCCGAATCCACCGGCCATGATGCCTGGAGTTTCGGACTGGAAACCTTTCTCGCCTTCATCAAGCGGGTCAATACGCACAATGTAACCGCCGGTGATGTCATCATCATCGGATTTGAGCTTAGCTATGTCAATGCGTTCGCTGCTGCGCTTTATCTGTTCGCACAAGATGTAGACACCTATGTATGAGCCGTTCATGACAACCTCACAGAAACGTGAGCGAGGTCCCCAATGGCCCATGCGGTTCCACAGGTCAAATGCGAACGCATCACGCATCATCGAAATGTCGTTGTATGGTGCAAGAAGCACCCAGTCGCTTTCAGCAGGCATACCCAGAAGACTGACTTTCAGGTCCTTGCCTTCAGAATCACGTGTTTCAAGAGTGAAGCGTTTCTGTTCGAATGAGAGTGACGAATTGCCGCGCAGTTTTATACCAATGCGGCCGTCGTAGCCGTTTGCCTTATCAGTCAGTTTGTTACGACGGCCGTCATTGTTTATGATCTTCATGCTGGCGCCGGTCTTTTCCTTGCTACTTATTGTCTTTTCATCGGTCTGGATGACGATTATCGGAAGGTTCGATGATTCGAATTCTACTTTCGTGCCTCGGGTGGGGTCAAAGGTGGTGGTACCGCCCATCATGCCTCCAAAACCGCCCATGTCACCGAAATCAGGCATTTCACCGCCGTCGGGAAAGCCTCCGAAACCACCGCCCGGGAATCCTCCACCAGGAAACCCGCCTCCAAATCCCCCGAAACCACCGCCCGGGAACTGTGCACTCAAATTGCTGCAGACAAGCAGCGCTGATACAAGAAATAAACCTTTGCCTTTTTTCATTTATTTTTCCGGATTGCCTTTACGTTCGAAGAGTGTGAGGTCTATGCAGTCACCCATGCGGACATAGCCGTCAGCATTGGGGTGCAGATAGTCATTCTCAAACAGATACTTCTTGTTCAGGCGTGCAGGATCCGATTCGTCACCCATGACTGCGTCAAAGTCAATGACACCGTCACAGTTGCCTTCCTCCCTGATCCACGCGTTCAGCAGCTGGCGGCCTTCCTCATGGTTCTCGCTGTAGTAGCCGTTGCCCTTAAACTGCATGACAGGAGCGCCGTAGACGTAGATTCCGCGTTCGTGAGCCTCACTGATTATCTGTTTGTAAACCTCAATTATCTGATTTGCCTTCTGTACTGCATCACCGCGTCCGCCCAGGTCGTTCACGCCTTCGAACAGAATGATGTACTTTACGCCCTCCTGCTGGAAGAGGTCACGCGGATAACGGCTGCGTGCGGTCGGACCAAGGCCGCCGGCAAGTATGCAGTTGCCGCCAAGACCCATGTTGAGCACGGAAACGCGCTGTGTCTTCCTGTTCTCGAGAAGACGGCGTGAAAGGTTGTCAGTCCAGCGGTTCTGCTGGTTGGTGGTCGAACCGCGTCCGTCTGTGATTGAGTTGCCAAGTACAACCACGGCGCGTGCCTTCTTTTCAGCCTGCACTTCAATGGCGTTAATAATGTACCAGTGCGCAGTGCTGACCGCATTTGAAAAGTCCGATGTCTGTCCCACGGCAATGTATGAGTCAGTACGTGATCCGGGATGTCCGGTTACGCTTGTCGATGAAGCCTTGCCCATGTGCATGGTGATAGCTACGTTCTCACGCATTCCTACCGGGAATTTCACAGGGTCCGATGTCACCAGCTCACCCGGCTGGATTGTAACTGACTTGCTGCCGCCGAACGTAAGGCTGACTTCAGTTCCGGGCTTGATTTCGCTGCTGCTGCCTGCCGTTGCGGCAATGGCAAGTTCTGCTGCGTTGATTTCAACGGCCTCCTTTGAGAATTCGTTCGAGAATTTTACCCGTACTGTCTTTCCGCTTATTGACACCTGTACTATCTGACGTATCGAGTTGTTCTCAAGATACGGGGCAGGGGGGCAGTTGTGAGGTTCCACCACCTGTTCGGCGGTTGCCCATGTTGCCACCCAATGTTTGCCGGCGTTTGCCGTTCCTGCTGCCATAATTGACAGGACTGCTGTAAGCAATGCACTCTTAATTTTCATATCAATGGTTTTTAAAGGTTATTTCCAGTGCATAAAGATAGTCAAAAGATAGCCAGATTGCTTCAAAAACCGTAAATAGTATATGTCATGACTCAATTTGTTAAATCCTTTCCTTACAGCCTGTTTTCACGGATGTTCCAAAGAAGGGTGCAATGTTTTGGAACATTTGAGCAAATGGCCTAATTTTGGAACAATTTTGAAAATGCGATGAAGAGATACTGCATATTTGCGGCATGTCTGCTTGCGTGGCTGACAGCCTATGCCGGAAGGGATTTCCATTTTTCGATAGGTGAACTGTCCGACAACCGTTTTCAGGCCATATGTGAAGACCGGAGCGGTTTCATATGGATTGGTACGGAAAACGGCCTGAACAGGTTTGACGGCTATTCCTTTTACCAGTTCACACATCAGGACAACGACTCGCTGTCACTGGTCAGCAATTATGTCCGCAGCCTGACCGTTGACAATGACGGAACACTGTGGGTTGGAACAAGCCGCGGAATACAGTTCCTTAGCAACGGTGAAACGGCTTTTCACACAGTAAAACTGCCACGTAACCGTACGCCGTACATAGTGCAGCTTGAACAGTTCCGTGACGGTACAATCTGGGCGGCGACATCGGGCAGGGGCATATATCTCATCAGTCCCAACAATCCCTATGAGGGACGTCTGTTCGAATACAGCGGAGATTCGCCGCTGCCGCTGAATGTGGTTCGTGCCATCCTTGAAGATATGGAAGGTACCGTATGGATAGGTACGCCTGAAGGAGTCGTGCTGTACCGTCCGTCGGACCAGACATTGTCAGTTTTCCAGCCCGATGTCATTGACGGTGAGATAACAGGACTGACAATGGATCCTCACGGTGATGTCTACATTACCACCAACAGGCATCTTTACAAGTGGGAAAGGTCCAATTTCTCTCTGGTAAGGCTGACTGACAGTGACGGCATATGGGAAATAACCCATTCATACATGGACAGGGAAGGCAATCTGGCCATATGTGTAAGGGGGAAAGGTATCTTGAGAATTACAAGGGAAATGCTGGCGGACAATGGGAATTTCGATTATGACCGTTACCTTGAGGATCTGGATGTCAGTGTAATATACAAGGACCGTTCAGGCAACAAGTGGATTGGCTGCTATCTGTCTGATCTTATCCTTTCATCGGAATCAAACAACCTGTTCGGACATTGGAGTTTTCAGGACTACAGCGAACCGGTGCAGGGTACGGTAACAGCGATGACCACCGATTCGGAAGGCAACCTGCTGCTGGGCTATAACAACAAGGGACTGACATGCCTGGACAGCCATGGACGCGTAGTTTTCAATGAAAGGTATTCTTCATACGCGGACTGTCTGTTCCGTGACAGCAGGGACCAGATATGGGTAGGCCTGTCCAGCGGAGGCATGTCAAGACTCAATCCCCGGACCCACCGTCTGGAAATGATGGTGACATGCAGTTCGTCAGTGCCTGCAATAGCTGAAGACAGTCAGGGGCGCATCTATTTTGCCGAACTGGGCAACGGATTCAGCAGGTATGACCCGAATGACCAGACCGTTTCGCCGTTTTCTGATTTCGGTTCCGAATCATCAGAAAGTGCCAGACTGTCAAACATGTGGATTCACTCAATGAAAGTGGCGGGCAGCAATCTTTGGATAGGCCATGACAACGGAGTTGAATGTTTCGATTTGAATACAAGTTCGTTCATTGACATACCCAAGCTGAAGAAAGGATCGGGAAGTGCCGGCTGTTATACAATTGTCGTAGACAATATGGACAGGGTATGGATGGGAACCACGCGCGGACTTATGATGTATGATTCCAAATCCGATGTTTTCCGCCGCTTTACAAAGGATAACGGACTGACGGGAAATGATATACGCGGAATGGGAATGGACGCGGACGGTACCGTATGGCTGACTACCATCAACGGTCTGAACCGTGTTGATATGAACACACTTGAAATAAGAAGCTACTATTCGGATGACAATACGTTCAACCGCATATCGGCTTTTGACAGACAGAGCGGCAGAGTGTACTTCGGAAACAATTTCGGAATCACCTTTTTCAATCCCAACGCTCTTGAATCAGGAACCGCAATCAATCCCGTAATACTTACAGGCTTTTACCAGAGCGGCAAGAATGTGAATTCATACACTACGCCGGGCCGGACGCCTAAGACCTACCTGCCGTTGAACATGATGCATGTCAGCGATTTCAGGATGAAATACAGGGATGACTCATTCACTATGGAATTCAGTACTCTGAACTATGGCGATGAAGGGAAGATAATATATGAATACACATTCAGCGACCCGCTGAAGGAGGAATGGAACAGCGGTCTTGCCGGAATAAACAGAATTAGTTTCGTGCATCTGAAACCGGGCCGGCACAAATTGTATGTAAGGGCCAGACTGAACGAACTTACATCGGAACCCACATTGTACACCATTAGGATAGATTCACCCTGGTATGCAAGTTTCGGTGCCATATGCGTTTATCTTATCCTATTTGTCGGCATACTGACGGGCGTGTTCCTGTTCCTGAAGAAGAAGCGTGAACAGGAAGTCAGCGACACCAAGCTTGATGCGTTCATAAATGTGGCGCATGAGATATGTGCCCCCATGAGCATGGTGATTTCGCCGCTGGAAGAACTGATTCAGGATGACACTCTTCCGCAGGAATCGATGAACAGGCTGAAACAGATACACCGCAGTTCCACGCGCATACTTTCACTTGTGAACCAGCTGCTTGACATACGCAAGTTCGATGAGGGCAGGATGGAACTGCACTATGCCGAGACTGACATTGTGGGATTCCTTCTGGGCAGTTTCGAACTGTATACCCAGACTGCTGAACACCGCAATATCAGCTTTACGTTCACTCATCCCATGACAGAGCAGAATGTATGGATTGACCGTGACTGCATTGACAAGGTCATGATGAACCTGCTGTCCAACGCATTCAAATATACTCCTGATGACGGAGCGATTGATGTTTCGATAATGACCGGCAGTGACGAATCCGAACGCGGCCCGTTGCATGACTATGTTCAGGTGTCAGTTTCCGACACGGGAATAGGATTTGATCCGGCGCTGGTAGACAAGCTGTTCTACCGTTTCTACCGTGTGGAAAATGAACTGACCCAGACCACGTTGGGAATGGGTATCGGCCTTAATTACAGCAAGATACTTGTGGACATGCACCATGGCACAATATTCGCTTCCTCCCGCGCTGACTCTCAGCAGGGAAGCGTGTTCTCATTCCGTCTTCCTCTTGGCCATTCTCATCTCAAACCTGAAGAGATAGTTGAACCGGACCAGGCCGAACGGCTGCAGCTGACGCGCGAACGCAAATCAATTGACGACTACACGCCGTCAACTGTAAAACCGTCAAAGAATCCCATTAAGGTGCTTGTGGTTGATGACGATGACCAGATGCTTGAATATCTGGCTGATAACCTGCGCCAGTCATACCGTGTCATCACATGCCGGAACGGACAGGAAGGACTGAAGACGGCCATTGCACTGCAGCCGCACCTTATAATCACTGATGTGGTCATGCCTGAAATGGACGGAATACAGCTTGTCAAGGCGCTCAAGGGCAATTCGGAAGTCAGCCATATTCCGGTTATCATGCTATCCGGAAAGAACAAGCTTCAGGACCGTATGGAAGGTATAGATACCGGTGCGGACCATTATCTTTCCAAACCGTTCTACATGAGCGAACTCAAGTCGATAATGTCCAATCTGATAAACAACCGTCTCATTGTCAAGGGCAAGTATTCCGGAAAACAGGAACAGAAGGACCATGTCAACAAGGTACATTTCCTGTCAAGTGACGAAGTGCTGATGAAGCGCATTATGGAAGTTGTCAACAAAAACCTGTCCAACAGCAGTTTCAATATAGAGAGTATTGTCGATGAAGTGGGGATAAGCCGTACGCAGCTTCACCGCAAGCTGAAGGAACTCACCGGCTTTTCAGCGGCAAAGTTCGTCCAGAACCTGAGAATGCAGCAGGCGGCTGAACTTCTCAAAGAGGGGAAAGCGAACATTGCTGAAATAGCGTATTCAGTGGGATTCGCCTCACAGTCGCATTTTGCAACCACATTCAAACAGTACTACGGACTGACGCCCAGCGAGTATCTCAGACAGTACAATGAAGAGAATGGTTCCGATTCCGGTATCATTCAAGATCAACGACAGTAATGCCGTGACCGCCAAACTGTATGTGTTCGTCATGGTATTCCCTGACGGCGGGTACGGTATGCAGATACTGCCGTATCAGGTTTCTCAGTATTCCGTTTCCTGTACCGTGCAGAATGCGTACCCGGCTCATGCCTATCAGAGTGGCATCGTCAATGAAATGCATGACAGTCTGAACAGCTTCATCGCCACGCATGCCGCGCACGTCAAGATCCGGCTTGAATGCCAGCTTGCGGTTGTAAATGTCTTCATGTGTCTGACGGCTTATGTACGTGGCGTATTTGGGACCTTCCTTACGCGGTTCCGCCGGTTCTAGGCGGCTGGCCCTGACTGTACTGCTTATCTGTCCGAAAGCTACAGTGACTTCATCCCTGTTGACTGAAATCACCTGACCGGAAGATGTCTGGCCGGCAAGACGGACCCAGTCACCGGGCTTGTATGCCTTCTTTGCAGGTGCGGCGGAAATGGCCGCAGTCTGGACCGGTGCAGCCTGCTGCTGTCTGTTTTCAGAAGCCTTGGCCTTGTCAAGCTTGCGCTGCTGGCGGCGTTCCTGACTTTGGCGTATGCGTTCCATCTTGCGCTGAATCTTCAGTTCCTCTTCACTGTCATTCTGCTTTTCATCAAGACTGTCCTTGAATTCGCTCAGTTCCTGACGTGCCAGACGCGTCAGTTCTCGGTCAGCCTGAGCCTCCTTGATGGTACGTATGGTATTTTCAATGACTGCATTGGAATCCTGAATAAGGCGGTCTGCCTTTTCACGTGCTTCACGCATAATGTTACGGCGTTCCTTCTGGATGGATTCCAGTTCGGTGCGGTGCTGTTCAATCTGCTCGTCAAGCTGCTTTTCAAGCTGATGTACGTTCTGGCGCTTGTTTTCCCAATACCGTTTGTCACGGACAATGTCCTGCAGGTACTTGTCTGCATTGATGTAGTCACGGCCTACTATCTGTGAGGCGTCTTCAATCACATCTTCAGGAAGTCCTATCTTGCGCGCAATTTCAACGGCGAACGAACTGCCGGGATTGCCCTGCTGAAGTATGTACAGAGGCTGCATGAGATGCCTGTCATAAAGCATGGCGCCGTTCTGGATCCCTTCATTGCTGTCAGCGTAATGCTTCAGATTCTGGTAATGCGTGGTTATGATTCCGAATACGCGGTTCCTGTTGAAACGCATCAGAACCGATTCGGCAATGGCACCGCCTATGCCGGGTTCCGTGCCGCTTCCGAATTCGTCAATCAGAATCAGGCTGCGGTTATCGGCATGTTTGAGCATGTTCTTCATGTTCAGCAGGTGACTTGAATATGTTGACAGGTCATCATCTATGCTCTGTTCGTCACCTATGTCAATGAATATGCTCTTGAATATGCCGGCATGGCTGTTGTGTCTCATGGGAACGGGTATTCCGCACTGCAGCATGTACTGCAGCAGTCCCACCGTTTTCAGGCATACTGACTTTCCGCCGGCATTGGGACCGGATATGAGCAGAATGCTGTTCTTGGAATCCAGTTCAATGTCAAGCGGGACAACGCTCTTGTCATGTCTGGCCAGTGAAAGCTTGAGCAGGGGATGCACGGCCTGTACCCAATCAACCACAGTCTTGCGTTCCAGTATGGGCTTGCAGGCATCGAATTCAACGGCCAGACGCGCTTTGGCACGTATGAAATCAATCTGCGCCATGAATGAATAGGATTCTTCAATTGCCGGAATGCTGTCACGTATGCTGTCTGTGAACGCAACCAGAATGCGCATTACTTCACGGCGTTCGTCAGCTTCCAGTTCACGGATGCGGTTGTTGGCTTCAACAACTTCTTCAGGTTCTATGAAGACGGTCTTTCCCGATGCTGATTCGTCATGGACAATTCCGCGTATCTTGCGTTTCAATCCGGGTGCTACAGGAAGTACCAGACGTCCGTCACGCATGGCCGGTGCGGCATCCTTGTCAACGTATCCGTCAGCCTGTGCCTGCTTGAGTATTCCGTTCAGAATACGGGATATGCTGAATGAAGTGTTTGCCAGATCCATGCGTATGCGGTACAGGTCCTGTGACGCGTTGTCCTTCAGCTTGCCGAACTTGGTCAGAATGCGGCTTATGCCCTGTGTTATTGTCGGAAAGACTGCAACGTCAGCGGCCATGGCTGAAAGGTTGGGGTAGAGTCCGGCATTCTCTTCATCTGAGAGGAAACCCACTATTCCTGATATGGTTTCCAGGGAACGCCACAGGTTAAGCAGTTCGGTCTCATCAAGCCATGTGCCTATTACCTTGATTCTGGAAAGCGATTCCCGCAGGTCATGGTAATTCTGGTCCGGAAACTGTTTGCCTTCACGGATGATTGTGACAAATTCCATGGTCCGGTCCAGAAGAAGTTCTATTTGGGCAAAGTCAGTCAGGAACTGCATTTCCTGGACAAGCTGTACTCCGAGAGGACATATGCAGCGGTCAGACAGCATCTGCCGTATCTCATCAAAACCGGTCTTATGTTCGAAATTGTCAGGGTATATCATGTGTAAACGGGTTCGGAAAAAATATTTGCTGCAAAAGAAATCAAAAAAGTTGGTTTGGGCTTGCTGTTTACAAAAAAAATATTCACCTTTGCACCGCTTTTGACGGGAGAAATCGTCTTCAGCATTGGAAGGATGGCAGAGTGGTCGATTGCGGCGGTCTTGAAAACCGTTGACCTTCACGGGTCCGGGGGTTCGAATCCCTCTTCTTCCGCAAAGAACGCAGGATTTTTTCCTGCGTTCTTTTTTTGCATTCCGGCTATCGGCTTATATCCGGTACGTGTCCGGTATGTCCGATGTCAATAGAATTTAGAAGTCGAACCGTGGGACTGCATGATATACAGTCCTTGCGGGCGGACATCGGACTTCTTTCCGTCAATTGTCCAATAACTGTCTCCGTTGTCCTGAACTGGGGCAGGGACGGACAGGTCGATGCCCAGGAGTGACTGCAGTCCTATGACTACCGGGTTCAGATTCATGTCGCATACAATACGGTATTCGGAATCCTTTTTGGAGCATGTGACCATAGCTATGGCATCTTTCGGACCAAGTCCTGATGCCTGTGAGGGCGATATTGTCAGATTATCGAAAACAGGCATCAGACCGTAGTTCTGCGGCAGATCAGATTCAGTTTTATATGCCAGCACATACTTCACCTTCATTTCCGATGTGTCACAGATGCCTATGCCGTATTTGCCGGAAAATGTCTCTGCGGCCTGGTTTACAGTCATGGGAACACTTACGCTGAACTTCTCACCGACAGTGATTACGGACGGAACTGAAATCTGCGGATCCTGTCCGAAGAAAGAAAGAGGGGAGAATATGAAAGCGTCACGCTCATGGCCGCCCAAAGTGTACAGAGGGAATGTGTAATGCCGACTTGCAATGGAAACCCATGTTTTCCCGCCGTCAGTTGATGTACTTAAAGCCAGGCGGTCAGTTTCATCCACTGTACAGCCTGAAGGTAACATTGCATGTGAAAAAGACAGATTGTCTATTCCGTATGTGCAAGGAATGACAATATCGCCATACTGGCTTTCCTGGACAGTGAATTTGTACCGGTATGACTGGTCATACACGTCGAGACGGATTCTGCATGTGGCTGCATCGTTGTCTATGTTCGTGAGGTTCATTATGCTCACGTTGAAGACTGTCCTGTCAGAAATGTTCCCGTCCGGACTGACAGCAATACTGCTGTATGTGAGAGGTGAAACGTCAAGCTTTTCATCAATGTCACGCGGCATGACTCCTACAACTGCCTCTTCAACGGAATATTCGCCTGCAACCAGTTCAAGGCGGTAGAAACCGTTGTTGTAGCCTCCCCATCCGAGATTGAAATGGAACATGCCTTCGCTGTTGTATCCGTCAAGAATGAACGAATGTCCTGTATTGCCCCGGTAGCCTCCTATGAAAGCCGGCCGGCCCTCATCGATCTCATTCATAAGTACAGACTCCCATTCGTCCTTTTCATATGAATCTCTTGTAATACGGTACGGTATCTCGTACTGGAAGTATTTGGGCATTGAAGTGGCGACAAGACTCAGGCTTGAACTGCTTTCATGTATGCCGTATTTCATGTTGACAGATACTCCACATGCTTTCTGTATCTTGGAGACTTCATCCGATGCCCATCCTGATATGTTGTCAGTAAGGTCATCCCAGGAATAGCTTACGGAATCATAATCAAATGAAACGGTTCCGAGACCGGAGCACTGGTATTCGTGATATCCCGTTGACACCGGCGGCCAGCTGTGGTATTTCATCATAATGGACATTGCTGTCGCCACGCAGCCCGATACACATTTCCGTCCGTCAATTTCAGGCGCATACGTGCTGTTGAAGAAGTTGCCGTCCTGTTGCCAGCAAGCCGTTTTCAGGACCTTTTCAATGTACTGCCCGTCAGGAGCCGCCATTGCGGGAACACCCTGCCGTATCATCGCAATTGACTTTTCATAAGTGTCCAGGAACAGGGCGGGGGCTTTGTCCAGGAGTTCCAGACTGAACGCATTCTCATTGGAATAGGCCAGAATGTCAGGCGTTGAACTTTCAGCTGACACTATCACGAAACCCTTGCCGTCAGTCCTGTTTATGATGTAATATGACGGGGTATCCGTTACGGTGCGAGTCATGGAAGCCCCTGGCCAGACAATCTCAAGCCCGGAATCGGAAACCTGTCCGCGTGTCCAGGCGGCAAAGAACGACTGTGCTGTCTCAAGCGCCTTTTCCCTGTTTACGAACCTGGCCGGCATCGGCATTGATACAAGAACGGCAAGAATTATGGCAGTATGCCTTTTCAATATGGATGAATTGAACATAGCGGATGTATTGTTACTGCAAACTTACAAAAAAAGAGAGAACCGGCCAACCGGCCGGCTCTCTCTTCGTACAGCGGATTCCAAATGGAATCACTTGAAGTTGATCTTGTAGATCTTTGTCTGCTCACTGGTGGTGCCGGGATACAGATAGGTGGACTTGATGATTGCATAGTCCTGACCTTCCTTGGCCTGTTCAATCCAGAACTGCATTGTGGGCCACAGGCACTCAACGGCAACCTTTTTCTTCTGTCCGGGTTCCAGAGTGACATCCATCTCATAATGGGTGTTGTCAACATAACCGTTCTGTTCTGTCGAACGGACCGGAGTTGAAGGAAGCTCAATTTCCTTACCGCCAACCGTAACTGTCAGGGTGGGAGGTACGGGGCGCTTCAGATTATGTGACTTCGTGCTGGAGAAACCGCAGCCGTAGAATGTGCAGCAGTCTCCGTCAATGGCACCGTCAAATATCAGATAGATGGCATGCTTGCCCTCAACGTCATCAACGAATTCCGATACATCGATCGTGTACTTGTTGACCTTTGAGCGGTCAGCGGTTGAAGGAACCTTGATCTTGCCGATTTCCTTTCCCTTCCAGGTGTCATTTGCCCAAGGACCGTCCATCATGACCTTGACAGTGATTCCGCCTTCGCACTTGGGCTGCAGCCAGACGTTGAATGAGGAATGTTCCTTTGAAGTGGTGCCTTCAAATGCCTTCACACCGTTGGCGTCCTTCTTGAGACCGCCCAGACCGAAGTATTTGTATCCGATTATGTCACCGATCTTGACTTCTGCAACCATTTCATTGCTCCAGATATCCCATGTGTCCTGAAGTGACTGGCCGTTTGTGAAGAAGCATGCATAACCTGCTGAATAGTAGTTGTAGGGAGGCAGACCGTATACGTTGAAACCTTCCGATGTCACTTCTGCGCCGGTGTAGTCATTGCCGTTTGCAGCCTTGCAGTCATAGAGCTTGCCGGTGGATACATCCATACCGCGCAGAACAACCTTACCGCCTTCAGAACAAGGCTTCTCATCCCATGTGATGCTTACAGGAGCAACCATTGACTGGCGTGCATTTCCGAAACCTCTCGGGGGACGGTGATAGAAGATGTACCACTGGTCACCTATCTGCTGTATGCTGCCGTGGGTGTTGTGTGCGAAATTTGATGTCATCAGTCTTGAACCGTCCTGGCTCAGGGTGACGCCACGTGAGTCAACAGCAACGCCGCCGCTGTACCACGGGCCGCTGGGAGCATCGGCATAGCAGTAACGCAGTGCCGAATTCGTTGAACCCAGACCGTATTCAGTACCTGAATGTCCTGAGAATATCATGACGTACTTGTTGCCCACCTTGCGGATTGATGATGCTTCAAAGAAGTTGAAGTCCGATGCCTTCTGTCCTTCAGCAATGGCATACTGCGGTGCGGGAGCGGGGTTTGCATTCTGCTGTCCGCCACGTCCCTGACGCTGCTGGCCGCCACCTACAGGCAGGAAAGGATCGATAAGGTTCTCTGATCTTGGTTCACGTACGGTGTACATGGTCTTCTGGTCCAGCTGGCCGAATGTCGAGTGCTGGAAGCCCCAGTATGCGTATGCGCGGAAACCTATTGAATAGTCGGGGTCGTTCTTGTCTTCAATCTTCTCGATGAACACTGACGGGTCGAAACCTATGCAGCTGCCCTGAACTGCAGCACCCTGTTCGTCAAGGTTCAGTGGAGTGAAGGGACCGTCAGGACGGTCACCCTTACAGACCATAGCCTCACGGCGCGGGCCGCGGCTGTGCGGATAAAGATAGTATACCTTGTGGGGCTTTCCCTTTTCGTCCTTCTCAATGACTTCAGCCATATCAGGGGCGTACATGGTGTCCCAGCGGCCGTTCGATGCCTGGTATGTGAAGATGGGGCCTTCGTCGCGCCAGCTGTTCAGATCTTCGATGGGTGCTGACCACATGCGGATATCAGGACCGCAGTAACTGCCGAAACGGGTGTCATGTGAACCTATTATGTAGGCGCGGTACTTGCCCGGATGGTCAGGATCTTCAAATACATGGGGTTCTCCGTCGGGAACATGTTCCCAAAGAGGCAGATAAGGATTGGCGCCAAGATTGTGGACGAACCTCTGGCTTACCTTTACGGCGCCTTCGGTTGTCTTCTTGGCAGCGGTGACATTCCCTGTTGAGAATACCAGCGCAGCGGTGCACATCATTGCAAGCTGTGCTCCCTTGAAAAGTCTGTTGGCTTTCATTGTGGTTGAATTATAGGTTTTGTTAAGTATGTCCATAAGAACTATGCAAAGATAGGAAAAAGATAATTCAGTGTATCTTATTTACGTTTAATTAGGAATATTTGGAGTTTCCCACCTGCAAGTCTCGGTGCAGTTTATCATAAGTGTCTCGGTTCCGGCCTGCATGCGGAATTCACCTTCTTCAAGAATCCATTTTCCGTCAGCTCCCACAAAAGCCAGGTCGCTGGCAGGAATGCTCATCGTGACCTGTCTGGTTTCACCGGGCTGCAGTTCAATCTTGTCGAACTGGCGCAGGCGCCGGACATCGGGCGAAACGCTTGCAACCAGGTCGCTGGAGAACAGCAGGACGCTTTCCTTTCCAGCCATTGTTCCGGTGTTGGTCACGTTGACAGTGAACACCAGTTCATCACCGGCCTTGAACGAAGTCCTGCCAGCCGTAAAGTTCGAATAACGGAACGTGGTGTAGCTCTTGCCCTGTCCGAATGGCCACTGGACAGATACTACAGCGTCATAGTCATATGCTCCGGCCATCTTGTCAACTTCCTGGCATGGCTTGTAGTCATAGGTGATGAGTGAATGCACTTCTTTGGGATAGGTGTAGGGAAGACGGCCGCTGAAATTCGAATCACCGGCAAGCAGGTTTGCCAGGGCGTCACCGCCGTAGTTGCCCGGCAGCATGATGTCCGTTACGGCATTGGCAAGCGGTTCTATTTCAGCTATGATGCGCGGACGGCCTTCATTCAGCACCAGAACTATGGGCTTTCCGGTGGCGGCAAGCGCCTTGACCAGATCAGTCTGACGGCGTGAAAGTGTCAGGTCCGATATGTTGCCCGGCGTTTCACAGTAGGAATTCTCTCCGATGCAGGCCACAATGACATCGGCCTTGCGTGCAGCTGCAATCACCTTTTCAGTTTCCAGTTCCGATTCCGATTCGAAAGTGGCCCCGCGGGTATATCTCACTCCCTGTTCCAGAATGACGTTCTCCGCACCGAACTTTTCGACAAACGCTTCATAGATGGTGTTGTACTGCGCTGCGCACATGTCGGCAATGTCACCCTGCCAGGAGTAAGTCCAGCCGCCGTCAAGACAGCGCATGCTGTTCGCATTCGGACCTGTAAGCAGAATTCTGACACCCTTTTTCAGGGGGAGCGTACCGTCATTCTTCAGCAGCACCATGCTTTCCTCGGCTGCTTTCAGCGATACCTGCGCATGTCCGGCGCTGGCAAAGTCAGGATAGTCGGCACGGTCCGTTACAGGCTTTTCAAAAAGCCCCAGACGGTATTTCATGCGCAGAATGCGGCGTACGGCGTCATCTATGCGTGACATGGGGACCTGACCTTCCTCGACAAGTTCCTTGAGCAGGTCGCAGAAATCAGTGCTGTACGGGTCCATGGACATGTCAATGCCGGCGTTTATGGCCAGTTTGATGGCCTCCTTCTTGTCTCTGGCGGTCTTGTCACGGTTCCACAGGTTGTCAATGTCAGCCCAGTCGGTGACAATCATGCCGTCCCATCCGGTCTCTTCCTTGAGCCATCCGGTAAGGAGCTCCCTGTTGGCATGGGTCATAACACCGTTTATCATGCCGGAATTGACCATGACGTTCAGGGCTCCGGCGCGTATGCCTGACAGATAAGGTGCGAAATGCTTTTCACGCAGTTCAAGCGGACTGATGACCGCAGGCGTGCGGTCCTTGCCTGTAACAGGTACGCCGTATCCCATGAAATGCTTGAGCGACACCGAAATGTGACGGTCGTCAATGTGGTTGGGGTCCGGGCCCTGGAAACCGGGAACAGCCGCAGCGGCCATCGCTGCGTTCAGGAATGCGTCCTCGCCGAAATTCTCCCAGCAGCGGGGCCAGCGCTGGTCGCGGCTCAAATCCAGGGTAGGACAGAATGTCCAGGAAATGTTGCTGGCACGTGTCTCGTATGCTGTTATTTCAGCAGCGTCATGCACGGCCTTGCGGTTGAATGTGGCGGCCATGTTTATGTTCTGCGGGAATATTGTACCCCCGCTTGTATAAGTGGTGCCGTGATTCTGGTCCAGACCCATAATGCATGGTATGCCAAGCACTTCCATTGACTTTTTCTGCACCTTCTCCACAATGGCGGCCCATTCTTCGGGGGTGGGGGGCGGCGACTGCGGGGTGTTCAGGAGCGAACCTACCTTGTACTTGCCTATAATCTCGTCAAGCTTGTCGTCATCGACCACGAACTTGCCGCGTTCCACATGTCCCACTTTGGGAAGTTCCAGCTGCAGCATCTGTCCGATCTTCTCATCAAGAGTCATGCGCTTCAGTGTTGATTCCACCTTTCTGTCAATGGTCTTGTCACCTGACCATGGCAGAGGATCGTTCTTGACCGGATTACGGTCACTGCATGCGGTCAGAATCATCATGGCTGCCGCTGCAAACAGGACTTTCTTTCTCATATTGAGTCTAATAATAATGGAATGTCTGATTCAGGAATGCCTTTTCCGGTAAGGATATGGCGGTCATTTTCAAATTCTTCAAGGAAAGCTTCCCTTCCCATGAGTCCGATGCTGCGGGCATAAAGCTTCAGTGCACCCGCAACATCGCCTTGGACCCAACGGACATGCGCCGCATTCAGGCAGTCCTGGCCTGTAGGACTGCCTTCTGTCAGTTTGCCGTAGTATTCGTCAGACCTGTCATACCGTCCTGCAAGGAATGCGCACCAGGCTATGGCACGCCATGCCTTGGGATAGTCAGGCTTGAGATAATCCACTTTGAAGAAACGGGTAAGTGCCTCGTCATAGCGTTTCAGGTCAACAAGACAGTCACCTATCTGTATCTGCAGCGACAGGTCATCGGAATCAGTCCTTTCAATCTCAAGAAGCAGGTCAAGCGCCTTTTCAGGCCGTCCCAGCATGCGCTGGCACTGTGCCATATGACGCATGGTCCATGAATTGCCTGACTGCAGTATGTCAGAACGGCTGTATGATTCCATGGCATCAGAATACTCATGTACGCGCTGCAGCGCATAGCCCATCTGCTGGTAGAAACGGTAGTCGGCTGAATCCGGGTGCCCCGACGCTGCCATTTGCCGGAAAACGGCCGCAGCTTCAGTGAAATACTTCTTTCCAAGCAGCCATGCAGCTATTGTACGGCTTGATTCAGCACTTTCAAGAAGTGTTGACAAACAGCTGTTGGAAAGCATGTTAAGATTTGATTCGAACGGATTCCAGAATTCGTGGCGGCGTGAGAACAGATTGAAGAAACGGTAAAGGTCCTGTACATACTGGCGTGCGCAGAAGGTCTCCTGCTGCTGCGGTGACGCCGGACTTTCCTTCAGGTCAGAGAGTTCCTGTTCCAACTGCTCACCCATCTGTCCCATAATCATGTCACGCTGCTGCTGCGGTATCTGTGAGAATGTCAGAGCAAAGGAATACTTGTCCGAATTGCAGAATACATTACCTGACAGCATTGCCTTGGCCAGACCGCCTGAAATGCTGGACTTCACATCGGGCTGGTCCATGCTGAATACGCGGAACCAGTTGCAGGGCTCGCGGAAAAACGGATAGCTTTTCAGGTTCGAGAACGTACTCATATAGACATCGGCCCCTTCAATCTGAAGTTCGGTCATCTGCATGAGTTTGTCCTTGACATCATTTTTTTCAGCCCATTCCAGCCAGTCGGGGTTGGCATCGTCCCGTTCCATATCGGACGTCATGATATCTCCCAGTTTGGGGTTGCTGAGCATGGTTGGAATTATCTCCTCACGCATGCGGCGGTCAATTTCCTTTGTCTCACGGCACAGCAGCAGAGCCATCTGCACCTTGAGCATTCTCTCTCGTACTGTGGCATCATCGGAGAGAACGGATATTGCAGTTCTTATTTCCGGGAAGTGGGGCAGTATGTCGGTATATCTGACCAGCGTAACTGCAAGACCGGTAAGAGCGCGGATTGAAACCTGCATGACGACACTTTGCGCTTCACGGCACAGGAACAGCATTTTTGCAGGATCAAAGCGCTCCAGAAGCGCCATGGTCACCGCGCTGACTGCGAATGCCGCGTCATCGGGCAGTACAAGGGGCGATTCGGCAAGGCCTGACATCTGTGACACTGATTCCGATGTCCACAGCCCGCTGGTCCAGACCATGTCAAACAGATTGGCCAGTGTCCGTTCATGGGTGTTGGCATCACCCAGTTCGGCAAATGATTCAAGCGCTTTCTGAATGTTCTCCAACGTGTCATTACGTGACATGCGGGAACGCAGATGCTGGTAGTAGAGCAGCATTGAGGACTGCTGGAGTCTTGCCTGGAGAATATCGTCATTGAGCAATATGGCACGATGTATGAGCTGACGGTACACTTCATTGCGGTGTTCGTCCGGTGAACCCTTTGCAAAATACTGCAGCATGTACCTGTAGGAGCGTTCCATGTCCTCATAACGCGATGTCACGGACCACTCCTGCACGCCGTTCATCTGCAACTGCATGAGTTCCAGCGCGTCTTTCAGGCGTGAGTCAAGCAGCATTTCCCTGATTTCATGCGCCCTGTTCCTTATTTCGTCTTCAGCATTCATAACCAATATGTCCCTGAGGTTTCAAATATACAAAAAAGTGCGGACAGGGAGAAATTTGGATGGTTTGGAAGGTTTGCCATCGTGTCCCGCAGTCACCATCCCCACAACGCAGGAAAGAGTGTTTGCTGCGTTACATATGCCCAAAATGATGGTATGTCCCGCAATGAACCGGTTCAAATAGTATTCTTACTGGGATTGCTGCGGGACACGTTGGCGGATGACCGCACAAAAAAAGCCGACCGGAGTGTGTGACGGTCGGCCTCTTTTTGTGGGTTATCTGATATATCAACCCTTGATTGCTGCAATTCCGGGAAGAACCTTTCCTTCAATGGCTTCAAGCAGGGCACCGCCGCCGGTTGAAACGTATGAAACCTTGTCAGCAAAACCGAACTGCTTTACAGCGCTGACTGAATCACCGCCGCCTACCAGTGAGAACGCGCCGTTCTTTGAAGTTGCGTTTGCAACAGCAGTGGCAATTGCCTTTGTTCCGGCCTGGAAGTTGCTGAATTCGAATACGCCGGCAGGACCGTTCCACAGAATGGTCTTTGATGATTCGATGACACCGGCCATGGCCTCCATTGAAGCGGGGCCTATGTCCATGCCCTCCCAACCGTCAGGAACGTTGTTGTTGTCAACGACCTGGGTGTTGGCGTTGTTGTCAAAGTTGTCAGCTGCAAGGCAGTCGGTGGGAAGAACAATCTTCACGCCCAGTTCTTCGGCCTTCTTCAGGACTGCAAGTGCTACATCGACCTGATCAGGTTCGCAAAGTGAGTTTCCTACCTTGCCGCCCTTGGCCAGAACGAATGTATAAGCCATACCGCCTATGATTACCAGGTTGTCAACCTTCTGGAGCAGGTTCTCGATGATGGTGATCTTTGATGATACCTTTGAACCGCCGATGATTGCAGTGACAGGCTTTACTGAAGTGTTCAGAACCTTCTCAACTGCAACAACCTCCTTCTCCATGAGATAGCCGAACATCTTGTGGTCAGCATCGAAGAAGTCAGCCATGACAGCTGTGGTGGCGTGCTTGCGGTGAGCTGTACCGAAAGCGTCGTTCACATAAACGTCAGCGTATGATGCCAGTGTCTTGGCAAATTCCTTCTGTGCGGCCTTGAGTTCCTTCTTGGCTGCATCATATGCGGGATCCTCCTTTTCAATGCCACGGGGCTTGCCTTCCTCTTCAGCGTAGAAACGTACGTTCTCAAGCAGCAGGGCCTCACCGTCCTTCAGGGCGGCAACTGCATCCTGAGCCTTTGCGCAGTCTTCAGCGAACTTGACATCAACTCCCAGGCATTCTGAAACGTGCTTCAGAATGTACTTCAGTGAGTACTTGGGATCCGGATTCTTCTTGGGACGGCCCATGTGTGAAGCGATGATAAGACGACCGCCGTCAGCGATGATCTTCTTCAGGGTAGGCATTGCAGCGACGATACGGGTATCATCGGTGATGTTGAAATTCTCATCAACGGGAACGTTGAAGTCAACGCGTACGAAAGTCTTCTTTCCAGCGAAGTTGAATTTGTCAATTGTCATAATATTTGTAATGTTAAAGGTTTAAATCATTTCTGGAACGCAAATTTAGCAATTTATCCGGCCCGTCAGCCCCTTGACTGGAAATATTTGGAGTGGGGCGGGAGGTCTTCCGTAAGCCAGACGTTGCCTCCTATGATGGTGTCATGTCCTATGGTAATGCGGCCAAGCACTGACGTATTGGAATAAATTATCACATTGTCCTCAATTATGGGGTGGCGCGGCAGGTTGATAGGATTGCCGTTCTCATCGAACTTGAAACTCTTGGCACCAAGCGTAACTCCCTGATACAGCTGGACATGGTTGCCTATGATTGCGGTTTCGCCAATTACCACCCCCGTGCCGTGGTCTATGCTGAAGTATTCACCTATCCGTGCGCCGGGGTGAATGTCTATTCCGGTCAGCGAATGTGCCAGTTCGGTAATGATGCGGGGCAGGATGGGCACTCCCAGACTGAGCAGGCGGTGTGCCATGCGGTAATGTATCATGGCGACCAGCGACGGGTAGCACAGAATAACCTCTTCATGGCTTACTGCAGCCGGGTCACCGTCAAAAATGGCCTTGACGTCAGTTCCTAAAAGGCGGCGCAGTTCGGGTATGGATTCAATGAAATGCTGCGCTATGTCATCGGCGCTTTCCGGCAGGGGTTCATGGAATATGCGGCCTATGTAGTCAATCTGATGTGAGAGTATGGTGTACAGACGGCTCAGCGAAGTTGAAAGGTCCACAGTTCCGAAAAAATTGCCGAAAACCACCAGGCGGAACAGCTTGACAGCCTCCTTTATTTCAGCACGGTCAATTATATGCTCTCCGACTGTGGGAATGTGTTCATCGGACTGCTGAAGGGCCATCTTGACGTCCCTGATACTTGTTAGAATGTCTTTCTGTTCCATTTTTCGGTTAATTCAGTGCAAAATTAGCCATTATTCTTTGTTTTGCCATCATTTTGGCGTAATCTTGCACATTATGACTGACAATATACTTGGCACTATAGGTCACACGCCCCTTGTAAGGCTGGCAAAGACCATGAGGGTGAAGAATCTGCAGGCCTCACTGCTTGCGAAAGTGGAATCGTACAATCCTGGCGGGAGCGCCAAGGACCGTGTCGCATTGCGCATGATTGAAGAGGCTGAATCCGATGGAAGACTGAAGCCGGGAGCAACGATAATAGAGCCTACCAGCGGCAACACCGGAGTCGGACTGGCTCTGGTCAGCGCAGTCCGCGGATATCATCTCATACTGACCATGCCTGAAACAATGAGCATGGAGCGCCGCCGTCTGGTCGCGGCCTACGGAGCCCAGGTGGAGCTGACGCCGGGCGATCAGGGCATGGCAGGAGCCATTGCCAGGGCCGGGCAGCTGCGGGACTCCATTCCCGGCAGCATCATACTGGGACAGTTCACGAACCCCGGCAATCCTGAGGCGCATTATATGACTACAGGACCTGAAATATGGAATGAATGCAACGTTGACGTGTTTGTTGCAGGCATAGGCACCGGCGGAACCATTACCGGTACGGCAAAGTACCTGAAGGAGCGTAAACCGTCTGTTGAAATAATAGGAATAGAACCTGCCGGTTCACCGTTCCTGACTGAGGGCCGGATCGGGAAACATGACCTCCAGGGCATAGGCGCAGGCTTCAAGCCCGACATTCTGGACCTTTCAGTTGTTGACAGGGTAGTGACCGTGGCTGATGTTGATGCGTATGCCGGTGCCAGGTATCTGGCATCTCAGGAAGGCATACTGTGCGGCATAACATCGGGCGCAGCCATGCACGTCGGCCTGCAGCTGGCCGGGGATCCGGCCTACCAGGGCAAAAATATCGTGATGCTGCTCACTGACACCGGTGAAAGGTATCTGTCGACTGCGCTGTTCAGTCACGAAGCGGAATAACCGCACTTACATCAAGCGTGTCAGCGGTGTATTCCAGCAATGTGAGAGGCTGGAAAGACTCCTCTTCAAAGTCTTTGTCCGAAATAATTGCCAGTCCACCTTTTCCGCAACCTGATGATCCCCCGTTGGTGCGGATACCCGATTCGCTGAGAGCAATGTCCCAGTCGCTCCGGCCTTTCCATTCCTCATCGTCAGCGGCACTGCCTATATCGCTTTTTCCAACTATACAGCTGTCGCTTATGCTGTAATATATCCATTTTCCGGGTTCAAGAGTAAAGGTGACACTACGGTTTACTTTTACCGGATCACGGTCGTCACTGGATTTGTCCCTGCAGGACACCGCCGTCAGGAACAGGACAGCAGTCAAAAGAAGTCTTACTGCAGCTTTACTCATAATTTGCAATGTCAAGCGTTATTCTTCTGCTCCCGGAATCATAATTCCTCACCTTCACCTTGGCGTATCCTCCATCGGACCTGCGTATTCCGTAAATGTTCCTCCAGCTGTAAGCTTTCATGTTGTCAGCGCTTTCAGCAAGAGGATTGGCCGACGTGCGTACCGGTTCATACCATTCGCCGTATGCGTTTTTGAACCACGGGCGTGTGGGTACCTTGAAATTCTTCGTCATTGAAATCTTGCCGCTCACTTCATCGAACTGACGGGTGATTGTGCTGTCTTTTCCAGAACTGTAATCATGCAGACTCACTTCTGATACATAGCCTTCACCTGGCTTTCCGGAAATAATCTTTATGACTGTAAGGAACCAGCATGGCGCCTTCATCGTATCAGCCGCCGCTTTGGCTGCAGACAGGTCAAAACCCATTTCTATGTTTTTAGCCGAATCGAAATATGTACCCTGCATCATCAGGTCTCCGCCCTGGGCCCTGACAATGGGACAGTCCAGCACCGTACCGGGTGCCGGTTCTGTTGCTTGAGCACCGTCAGCCACACCAAATCTGAGTATCAGGTCGTTTCTTGAAGTGTAATTCAGTTTCACTCCCATGGCTATACCCGGTTCACGATACTCAGTTTCAATGCATAGGGCGGAACGGTCATTCTGACTCAGTCCACCTTCATCTGCAGCGTTCAGATAGTATGAGAACGGCATATATGCGAAACCGTCAGTTCCCCACCATGTACCCCAGCTGTTCACCAGTATGAAAGCACCTTTCTCATTGTCCTGTATAACACCATCCCTGTTGCAGTCATATTCCACAGACTGGTCATAACCCACAAAAGTCATTGCATGGGCCCCGCCGCTTCCGCGCAGTACGATGATATCCTTCAGTCCGGTCTCAGAAGGCCCGTCATAATCGTCAATGCTCCAGTCACCTGTTAAAGAGAAACCGGCCAGACCGCCTCCCGGGTGGCCGTCATGCTTGTCAGCCATGTAATCCATGAGTGTCTCAATACCCTGACGCGTGGAAAGGTCAACAGTATACATTCTGCGTGTCCTGTAGTGCATGGCATTGTAATATTTGGCATAACCTGACGGCCAGCGGTAATAGTTGTCCAGTTCGCTGCCGTAATCGCTCACGGTCATGCATCCTGCAGTCCTGGTTATTTCAATTCCGTCCGACGAGAATCCGCCATTGTTTCCACCGTCATTGAGAAAATGCCAAATGTATCGGTAACTGAACGTATTGGCGTCCTTACCTTCAACCGCCCGTTCCAGCACACGGTTCATTTCATAAGTGAAAAGATAATGTATGGCCGATGCCTGGGCGCATGATCCTCCATGCTGTGAAATGATATCCGGGAAATAGGGCAGCCTGGAATTGTCCACAGAAACCGGACGCTCCTCAGGGACAGGGGAATTGAGACGCAATGGAGACAAGTGCACATCCGGCCTTATAGCCAGCTGTGCACTTGCAGGTACCGTTGTCAGAAACAATGCTATGAGAGGGATTCCGAATCTCATCTCTTAAGCCGGTTGTATGTCTTCAGAGCTTCATTTCTCACCCTTTCGCTGAATCTCTCATCTTCTGATGCAGCAAGGGCTGCAGGAATGATCTCATCGGCACGGCAGGACATGTCATACCAGCCCATTGCCTCCCACAGAACCGTCAGAATCAGATCGTCTTCTTCCGGATTGGCTAGAATGCCAAGAAGTTCAGGAACCATGTCATGAATGGGGTTGTTGCGCAGGACACGTGCTCCGGCCTTACGGACTGTCTGTGAATTGTCAGTGTCAAACAGTTTGGTGCGCACTTCATTCACCGTTCCGGTCACGAAACTGTGAAGTGCATGGCTTATCAGCGCTCCTATGCTGTCATGGTCAGTGTAGCAGTCAACTGTGGCATAATACTTTTCCAGACAGTCCATCACTTTGGTCGAATCATATGTATGGAACGCGTTGGCGACATCGTACTCGATACGTTCCGATGTGTTGACCTTGCATGAAATGCGTACCAGTTCGGGAATAAGACGGTCGTCTCCGGACTTGCATGCCATGTTGGTGGCAAGGCGCTGTATCATCTCATGGCTGTCATTGAGTGCAAGTGTCAGGCATTCTATGAAATTCTCATCTCTGAAATATGAAAGTTCCATAAGAGCAGCAAGACGGACAATACCTGATTCCGATGACTTGAACTTGGCGGCAAGCAGGTCTGAACAGTCGCTTCCGCTGAATGCCAGCATGTCCATTGCCAGAATCTGAACTGAAGGGTAGGGGTTGTCAAGCTGTTTTTTCCAGAAGGCCGGACCTTTGTCAATAATGGCTCTGTTCACGTCAAAACCGCAGTCGGCGGCAGGAGTGAATGCAAAAGTGGGATCGCCGAAAAGGTGCTGTTCCATATATGCACCCAGCTGGGCCATATGTCCTACGCGCATGCCCAGTCCAAGAAGTCCCACGAAATGGTCCACCCACTTGTCCTGAAGCACATTCACAGTATTGGCAAGAACGGCAAGTGTTCCGTTGCCCTGACCGAACAGATAGCCCTCCTGAATGCTTTCGTCCTGATGGAATGAACCGTTATAGCATGCGTCAAGCGATACGAAACGGCACTGCGGGTGATAATACGTGAAATCCTTGAAATACAGGTTGACATTGTTGTCTTCAGCCTCATCATCGGCATCATCCTGAGCCTGAACGACAGGATCAAATGCTCCGTCATACCATGAATCTGGAATTTCGCATCCGAAGAAACGGCTTACACGGCGTTTGACCTCGGCCTCACTCATACCCTTGCGGTGACCTTCACGCATCTGTTCACGCATGTAACGGCGCATCATGGCCATATCCTCGACACTGGTTTCAGCATCAGGATAATCGCTCAGATATTCAGTGTCATAGGCCCCGTGGTGGTGCAGGACTGCGAAATCAAGATCTTTATACTGCATCTGCTGGATGAGACGGTTCTTGACAAACTTTTCACGCTTGTGGTCTATGTATTCTATTGACTGCTGCTGTTTCTT
>JAKSIS010000016.1 GCA_024398665.1 Bacteroidaceae bacterium | reverse complement strand
GGTGTATGTTGCCGGCCCACATGAGAAGACTGTCGGCGGGAGCGGACTGGCTCAGCGCTTCTTTTGCCTTTCGGGACTGACGGCGCTGGGCGCCGGCTTGCGGGGAGAATGCAAGCAGCAGGACAAGAAGGATGGCTATATGTCTTTTCATCATTAAGGTGTTCGTGAATTGTCATGCGCAAAGATACATCTTTTTAAAAAAAAGAAGACATCCTGAAAGAATAACCTTCAGGATGCCTGTCCTATTGTATGATTTCCAATCAGAAACCGAAGCCCTGGGGAGCTGCACCGCCCTGGCCGCCCTGGGGACGCTGGCCACCGCCAAATCCGCCCTGACCGCCCTGGGGACGCTGGCCACCGCCAAAGCCGCCCTGGCCGCCGCCGGGGAATCCGCCCTGACCGCCGCGTTCACGGCGCTGTGCCTGAGCTTCGTCATATTTCTTCTTCTGTTCGTCATTCAGGAAAGACTTGATCTTCTTCTCCTGTGCTTCACGCTGTTTCTGCATCTGTTCCATCATGGCCTGCATGTCGCCCTGGCCCATCTGGCCCTGACCGCCGCCGTTACGCATCTCTTCACGGCGCTTTGCCTGTTCCTTCTGGTTTGCCAGATAGAAGTTGTAGATTGAATCATACTGTACCTGTGTCAGTGAAAGCTGCTCCTTCAGGCGGTCTGCCTGACGCTTTGCCATATCCTCAGGGTTCATCTGGCCCATGCCCTGGCCCATACCCTGGCCCATACCCTGGCCGCCGCCGAAGCCGCCGCCGAATCCCTGTGCGAAGCTCATGGATGAAACCATCAGAGCTGCAACTGCGAACAAAAATTTCTTCATTTCGAATTGGTTTATTAAGTTAGACGTAAATGTTCATGTGTCACACGTATTCTATGATACCCGAAAATGCAGAAAGTTTAATCCGTCAGCAAATTTCTTCGTCTCTTTTTATTTCAAGCACGTCCAGATCAAGGAAACGGCGGCCGTCAACTGTAAGGCGCACCAGTGTACGCACGTTCTGCCAGCCCTGCAGCCCTGCGGCTCCCGGATTGATGTGGAGCATGCCCAGTGAAGCGTCATGCTGTATCTTGAGTATGTGTGAATGGCCGCATACGAACAGGGCAGGGGTGCGGGTCCTGAGCTCCTCCCTTATCGTGCTGTCATAATGCCCGGGACTGCCACCTATGTGTTTCATTACGACATCGGCATCCTCAATGCGGAAACGCAGTATTTCAGGGTATTCCAGACGTACGTCACGTCCGTCGCAGTTGCCGTACACGGCGCGTACCGGAGCAATCTCCTCCAGCTGACGTGCAATGGCAATGGTGCCCATGTCACCGGCATGCCATATCTCGTCACAGCCCTGGAAGAATTTGCGGTAGCGTTCGTCCCAATGGCTGTGGGTGTCGGACAGGATGCCTATCCTCTTCATATTCCCAGTCTTTCCTTTGCCAGGGCGACAATCATTTCAGCGCACTTGCTGTCGCCCAGCACTGACGAATTCAGGCAGATGTCATAGGATTCGGGCATGCCCCAGCTGCGTCCTGTGAAATAATTGTAGTACGATGCGCGCTTGCGGTCAGCTTCCTCCATCATGCTGCGGGCCTTGCGTTCGCTCAGTCCGCCCTTTTCCATGATGCGCCTTATCCTGTATTCGGGACTGGCCGATATGAAGACGCTCAGCAGGCGGTCGCTGTCACGCAGCACATAGTCGGCGCAGCGTCCTATGAATATGCAGTCCTCCTGGGCGTGGATGTTGCGTATGACTTCACTCTGCATGCTGAAAATATTCTCTACGCTCAGGCAGTTGGCCGAAACGTCAGCATGGATGTGGCTCATGAACATGGAACGCAGGCCGCGGCGGGTCTTCTCCTCATCGGCCTTTTCAAAGACCTCTTCAGAGAATCCGGTCTCCTGCGATGCGCTCTTGAGCAGGGTGCGGTCATATATGTTCACACCCAGCGATTCCGATACAAGTGCGGCAATGCCGCGTCCGCCAGCGCCTATCTGGCGCCCCATGCAGATTGTGTAATGCTTGTCCATATCAGGTGTTTTGTGCTATTTGACGTTTCAGTTTCCTTATTTGCGGTATGAGCAGCGAGAATCCCAGAATTACTGACAGCAGGTCCGATGCGGGCATGCTGTACCATACGCCGTCCATGCCGTAGTGGCGTGGCAGGATGATGAGCAGGGGTATGAGCAGCACCAGCTGGCGGGAAAGGGACATGATGATTGACTTGCCCGGCATTCCTATGCTCTGGAAGAAGTTTCCGGTTACCATCTGCGAACCTATCAGGGGGAACATGAGGAAATTGATCCGCATGCCGCGCCTTGCAATTGCCATGAGTTCTTCATCGTCAGTGAAAATCCTTATGCACAGGTCCGGCAAGAATTCGCCCACAAGGAAGCCCAGGGTTGTCACCAGCGTGCCGAAGAACAGTGTAAGATACAGGACTTTCAGCACTCTGGGCAGCTGGCGCGCACCGTAGTTGTAGCCGGCAATGGGCTGCATGGCCTGGTTGAAACCCATGACCATCATGACGAATATGAATCCCATGCTGTTGATTATGCTGTAGGCTCCGATGGCCGTATCGCCGCCGTATTTGAGCAGTCCGCGGTTTATGAGCAGGACCACGAAACAGGCTGCGGCGTTCATCAGGCACGGGGACAGTCCTATGGTGATCATGTTCTTGACAAGATCGCCCTTCAGGCGGTATGTGCCGCGCTGCAGATGAATGAGTTCGTTCTTGTCAGACAGCTGCACGCACTGCCATATGAATGCCAGGACCTGTGAAATGACAGTCGCTATTGCCGCACCTTTTATGCCCCAGTGGAACACCATTATGAAAAGGTAGTCAAGCAGCGTGTTCAGCAGCACTGTGCCTATGGTGGCTATCATGGCCTTTTGGGGGTGCCCTGCGGCACGCAGGATGCAGTTGATACCCAGATACAGGTGGGTGAAAGCGTTTCCGGCAAGTATTATGACCATGTATTCGCGGGCATAGCCTATGGTGGTGTCCGTGGCGCCGAACAGTCTCAGTATGGGGTCAAGGAATGCAAGTGACAGGATGCAGAACAGTATTCCGATAAGGACGTTCAGGGTTATTGAATTGCCCAGCAGCATCTGTGCGCTCTTGTGGTCCTTCTGTCCCAGTTTCAGTGATATCATGGTACCCGAACCGACTCCGACCATGGAACCCAGGGCCGCGGAAAGGTTCATGAGCGGAAATGTGACCGCAAGTCCCGACAGAGCCATCGGACCCACTCCATGTCCGATGAATGCGCGGTCGACAATGTTGTAGAGCGATGACGCAAGCATGGCTATCATTGCCGGGATTGCGTATCTGATAAGAAGTTTGCCGATTTTTTCTGTCCCCAGTTCCTGGGGCGTTCTCAATTCTGCCATATAATAACGTTTGCGACGCAAAATTACTCAATCTTTTCTTACCTTTGTAAATGTTATGACCCTATTCCTTATACTTATCGGCATAGTGATTCTGCTTTGTGTGTGGCTCAACCACATATCTGCCAGGATCGGTGTGCCCACACTGCTTGCATTCATCGTACTTGGCATCATTTTCGGAAACAATGGACTCATTCCTGTACATTTTGATGACTATCAGGCCGCTGCGAACGTCTGTACGGTGGCCCTTATCTTCATAATGTTCTTCGGCGGTTTCGGAACACGGTGGGAGACTGCCCGCCAGGTGTCGGTCGAGGCCGGGCTGCTGGCCAGTGCAGGCGTGGTGCTGACAGCTGGATTCATAGGCATGTTCTGCCACTGGGCGCTGGGATGGTCCTGGACCGAGGGGCTTCTCATGGGTTCAGTTGTGGGTTCGACCGATGCGGCATCGGTATTCTCCATACTCCGTTCGCGCAAACTGGGACTCAAGAACAATACGGCGCCGCTGCTTGAAGTGGAGAGCGGCAGCAACGACCCCTTCTCCTACATGCTGACCATGGTCATGCTGGCAGTGTATCAGGGTACCGCATCGGCCGGCAGCATATGCCTGATGCTTCTTCTGCAGATATTTGCCGGTGCCCTGTGCGGCTGGCTCATAGGGCGGGGCGCCGTGTGGGTGTTCTCGCGCATGAAGCACCAGTCATCGGACTTCCTGTCGCTGTTCGTGCTTGGGACGGCAGTACTGTCATACGCGCTGCCGGACCTGATTGGCGGGAACGGATACCTGAGCGCGTACCTGGCAGGTATAATAATGGGGAACGCGGACCTGCGCTGCAAACGCAGTCTGGTAGCCTTCTTTGACGGCCTGACCGGTCTCATGCAGGTGCTCATATTCTTCCTGCTGGGCCTTCTGGCACGTCCGGCCATGATGCACAAGGTCATACTGCCGGCTCTGGCCATCTTTGCCTTCATGCTGCTTGTGGCACGTCCCGCCGCCGTAAATGCCGTACTGACGTTCTGCAGGAGAAGAAAGGGGTATGTGTTGCGCCAGCAGTGCCTTATCTCATTCGTGGGGCTGCGCGGAGCGGCATCGATAGTGTTCGCCATAATGGCCATGGGCGGAATTCCCGGCGAATTCGCTGACCGGCTGTTCAACATAGTGTTCTGCATTGTGCTGCTTTCGATATCGATACAGGGCACGCTAATTCCGCTGGTGGCCGGAAAACTGGACATGACCGATGAAAACGAGGATGTCATGAAGACATTCAATGACTACAACGAAAACAGCGGAATGCAGTTCGGACGCATAAAGATTACGGATACCAGCCGGTGGAACGGAAAGCTGATCAGTGAACTGGGCCTGCCGGAAAACATTCTCATAGCTCTGGTGCTGCGTGACGGGCAGAAGATACTTCCGCGCGGCGGCACGCGTCTGGAGGCAGGGGACAAGGTCGTGGTGATAACCCGGTCGTTCGATGACGAACAGACATACCTTGAGGAGCATACCATCAGGCCGGGCAGTTCGTGGAACGGAAGGATGCTCAAGGATTATGAACATCCGGAAAAGGGAATTGTGGTCATGGTACGCCGCGGGGGCAGGGACTTCATTCCCAACGGCAATACTGAGATTCAGGTGGGTGATGTCCTGGTCATATGCCAGACTGAACCCGAGCAGGCGGACATGAAGGGCTGAACATCATTTTTAAAGGAATCACACTGATGAGAATTCTGGTCGGAATGAGCGGAGGCGTGGACAGCACGGCGGTGTGTCTGATGCTCAGGGAGCAGGGGCATGAAGTCATAGGGCTGACCATACGCAACACTGACCGCGGCCTTGAAGACGGCTGTGATGAGCCGCCGTATGTGCTGGAAGCGGTGCGTCTGGCGGCTGAACTGGGCATTCCGCACCATGTGGCCGATGAAAGGGAAGCGTTTGACAGTGACGTGGTCTGTCCGTTCGTGAACGCATGGCTTGACGGACTGACCCCGAACCCGTGCATCGAATGTAATCCTTCATTCAAGTTCCGCATACTGCTGGAGTGGGCTGACCGCCTGGGCTGTGACATGGTGGCGACCGGACATTATGCCCGGGTGATCAGTGACGGCGGCTGTTACTACATAGGTCAGGGCGCTGACAGAGCGAAGGACCAGAGCTATTTCCTGTGGAAACTGGACCAGTCACAGCTGGCCCGTATCATGTTCCCCATCGGCGGCATGACCAAGCAGCAGGTACGCAGCCTGCTGTCTGAGAGCGGAATGGAACTCAAGTCGCAGGACAGGGAGAGCATGGAGATATGCTTCATTGAGAGTGATTACCGCGATTATCTGCGTGAAAGGGTGCCTGATCTGGACAGGCGCATCGGACCCGGAAAGTTCGTCGATGCGGAAGGGCATGTCATAGGGACGCACAAAGGCTATCCTTATTATACTGTAGGCCAGCGCAAGGGACTGGAGGTGGCTTTCGGCCAGCCCAGATACGTGCTCAAGACCAATCCGGCAAGGAACACCGTCATGCTGGGACTGCCCGGACAGCTCGAAACCGCGGTGATGATTGTGGACGAGCCCTGTTTTACAGGTCCGATGCCGGAACAGGACCTTTCCGTAAGGATAAGGTACCGCAGCCGTGCCATACCCTGTCATCTGGAACAGTCCGGTGATGTGTGGCTGGTGCGTTTCCATGAGACTGCAAGTGCTATGACGCCTGGCCAGTATGCGGTATTCTATTCGGATACGCGTGTTGTGGGCGGTGCGCTTATTCTGTCCCAGAGAGGTTTGAACCAATATATCGAGAATCAGTAAATTACTATGGAAACATTGACTCTGTCCGAACTTAACGGCCGTGTCAGGAGCACGCTCCAGTACACAATGCCGGACACATACTGGGTGCAGGCTGAAATAAGCAGTCTCAGTCCGTCAGGTTCGGGGCACTGCTACCTGGAACTGGTGCAGAAGGATGAAACCGGCAGGAAATTCCTGGCCAAAGCCAAGGCGAACATCTGGAAAGGGATATGGATGAATCTGCGTCCCAAGTTCGAAAGGGCGACCGGCGAACGTCTTGCCGTGGGGATGAAGGTGCTGCTGGCCGTAAAGGTCAGCTTTCATGAGGAATACGGCTATTCGCTGGTAGTGAGTGATATAGACCCCACGTACACCATGGGTGACATGGCCCGCCGGCGCAGGGAGATCATTGAACGCCTCAAGGCCGACGGTGTGATTGACCAGAACCGCGGGCTTCCGCTGCCGGTCCCCATGCAGCGCATTGCGGTGGTGTCATCGGCGACTGCCGCAGGATACGGGGATTTCATGAACCAGCTGGACAGCAACATATACGGATTCAGGTTCCGCTGCCGCCTGTTCCCGGCCATGATGCAGGGCAATGACGTGGAAAGCAGTGTCATAAGTGCCCTGAACACCATTGCGGCGCAGCGTGACAGCTGGGACGTGGTGGTGATAATCCGTGGCGGCGGCGCCGTGAGCGAACTGAGCTGCTTCGATTCCTATGACCTGGCATCGAACATAGCCAATTTCCCGCTGCCGGTGATAACGGGGATAGGGCACGACCGTGACGATACCGTTGCCGATACCGTTGCCTTCATGAAGGTCAAGACCCCGACAGCTGCTGCTGAATACATCATTTCGAAAATGTATGACACGGCCATGGAACTGGAGAACCTGGCGCGCAGGCTGGGAACATCGGTCCAGGAGCGCATGAATGCCCAGAAACAGCGCATAACGCTGCTGTCTCAGAAACTGCCCTCACTGTTCGCGGTGCTGAAAGTACGCCAGGAGCAGGTTCTGGAACGTGCCGGAACAAGGGTGGGGAATGCTGTCGCAAACCTGATGACGGCACGCCTGCACAGACTGGAACTGCTGGAGAAGGGCATTGCTGCGGCAGACCCGGCAACGGTCCTGAAGAGGGGGTATTCCATGACGCTTTGCAACGGGCATGCCCTGAAGAGCGCATCGGACCTGAAACCTGGTGACCGCCTGGTGACAGTGCTTGCTGACGGAAAGGTTGAGAGTGAGATCATATAATTGTTTACCTGAAAACATCAGTTTATTATGAAGTACGAAGAAGCGATGAAGCGGTTGGAGGAAACCGTAACCCTGATTGAAGAGAACAGACTGGACATTGACCAGATAGGTGAAAAGGTCAGAGAGGCCAAGGAACTCATAAAGTTCTGCCGTGACCGCCTGTATGAGACCGATGAGGAGATAAGGAAGATACTCGGGTCCGATGAATGACAGGCTTTTTTTTGCCTTGGCGGCCTTTCTGTAATACATTTTGACTATATTTGCCCTTCACAGCGCAGAATTTTCTGGAACTACCTTAACCAATTGACCATAAAATGAGATTACCGAAACTTACACTCTGTGCAATGGCGGCAGCCATGTGCGCAAATGTTCAGGCTCAGGGCCTGAAGGATGCCTACAAGGATTATTTTGCAGTTGGCGTAGCAGTCAACGGCCGCAACTTGAGCAACGACAAGCATGTTGCCATCATCACCAACAACTACAACAGCATTACAGCTGAAAACGATTTCAAGCCTTCATCGGTCCAGCCTCAGGAGGGCCAGTGGAACTTCCGTAATGCTGACCGTATAGCTGACTTCTGCCGTGAGCACGGCATCAAGCTGCGCGGCCACTGCCTTGCATGGCACAGCCAGGTGGGTCAGTGGATGTTCCAGGGCGCCGGCGGCGGCCAGGCTACCAAGGAGGAACTTTATGCCAGAATGAAGACCCACATCACGACAGTCATGCAGCGCTACAGCGACATAATCTACTGCTGGGACGTTGTCAACGAGGCTGTCACCGATGACGCCAACGCGACTGATCCCCTGCGCCGTTCAAGCTGGAAGACCATTGCCGGCGGTGACGAATTCATACGCAAGGCATTCCAGTTTGCCCGTGAGGCTGACCCCAATGCGCTTCTCTTCTACAACGACTACAATGCCGCCGTTCCCGCAAAACGCGACAAGATCTACAACATGGTAAAGGAAATGAAGGCTGCAGGCGTACCCATTGACGGCATAGGCATGCAGGGACATTTCAATGTCTATGAACCTTCACTTGAAGACATTGAGGCCGCCATTGTCAAGTATTCCGAGATTGTCGACCACATACAGTTCACCGAGCTTGACATACGTCTGAACCGTGAAATGGGCGGTGCCCTGAACATGAACCGCCAGGGTGAGGAACTGACTCCTGAAAAGAAGAAGATGTTCGATGACAAGTACACCGGATTCTTTGAAATCCTGCGCCGTCATGCCGATGTCATTGACGTGGTGACATTCTGGAATGTGACCGATGCCGATTCATGGGTTGGCGTATCGAACTACCCCCTGCTGTTCGACAAGAACGCTGATCCCAAGGACACGTACTTCAAGGTCCGTGACTTCACTCCTACTGATGCGGAGAAGGCTGCAGCAAGGAAATCAGTTCAGAAGGCTGCAAACAAGGCCGCTGATGACAAGGCCGCTCTTGCGCAGAAGAACTTCAAGAAGTGATATTTTTCACAAACAACCTAATTATAAATCAAAATGAGAAAATTTATTGCACTTTTCAGCGCTGCAGCCCTGACTGCAGGCTTCTGTGCAGCACAGAACGCTGAAATCAAGGAGGATTTCGTACCTTCATCAATGAACCAGCCGAACCAGCAGTACCCCATGGTCAATTCACAGGGTTACGCACGTTTCCGCATCAACGCTCCTCAGGCACAGTCCGTATCAGTAGGTCTGGGTCTTGGAGGCACCCACGGCGGCACTGACCTCGTGAAGGGTGAGGACGGCTACTGGATGGGTACTACCAGCGCTCCTCTGGTGGAAGGTTTCCACTACTATCATCTGACAATTGACGGCGGCACATTCAATGACCCCGGCACCAACAACTACTACGGTTCCACACGCTGGGAGAGCGGTATTGAAATCCCCACCAACGCTGACAAGGACATCTATGCCGAACGCAACGTTCCCCACGGATTCGTACAGCAGATTCTGGTATGGTCAGAGAGCCGTCAGGAACTTGCACGTGCATTCGTGTACACACCTCCCACATACCACGCTGACAAGGCCGATGTAAGATATCCGGTACTGTACCTGCAGCACGGCTGGGGTGAGGACGAGACCGCATGGATGACCCAGGGCCACGCCAACCTGATTATGGACAACCTGATTGCTGACGGAAAGATCAAGCCCTTCATCATTGTCTGCACATACGGCATGACTAACGGCGGATTCGGTCCCGGCATGATGGGTGGCGGCGCACGTCCCGCAGCAGGCGCACGTCCCGCAGGTGCTGCCGGTGCTCCCGCAGGCTTCGGCCAGGGTCAGCGTCCCGCAGGTGCAGCTCCCGCAGGTTTCGGCCAGGGCCAGCGTCCCGCAGGTGCTCCTGCCGGTGCTCCGGCACAGGGTGCACAGCGTCAGGCACGTCCCGCAGGCGGTATGGGCGGCTTTGGCAGCAACGCCGGCTTCCAGACCTTCCTCTGCGACGAACTGGTTCCTTATGTTGACGCACATTTCCGCACCATCGCCAACAAGGACAACCGCGCTATGGCCGGTCTGTCAATGGGCGGTATGGAAACCCACTCTATCACTCTTGCCCGTCCTGAAATGTTCGGTTACTACGGTCTGCTGTCAGGCGGCCAGTACAACCCCCAGGAAATCCAGGACAAGAACCAGGTGAAGAAGATCTTCATGAGCTGCGGCGAAAAGGAAAGCCCCGATGCAATCAACAGCTCAGCCCAGTCTCTGAAGGATGCAGGCTACAATGCAATGGGCTACGTATCACCCAACACCGCCCATGAATTCCTGACATGGCGCCGTTCACTGTACCAGATGGCACAGTTCTTCTGGCCCGCAAAGTAAATTATGCACACATGCTCCGGCCGTTCACGCGCCGGAAAGAAGACGGTCGGACCTTGCAGTCCGGCCGTTTTTTATATAAAAAATATGAAAATTACAATACGTTTATTTCGCGCGTAGCTAATATGTTGTATCTTTATCGGACTTTATGCGCAACAAACAGAATTCTATTATAAACCATTTATTTAACCTTACAAATGAACAGAAACATTAAATCTCTTCTGGCAGTCGCTCTGACAGTCGCAATCTGCGGCTGCTCAGGTTCAGGTTCAAAAGTTGACCCTTCACGTCTTGCCAACAGAAATGTGGATTTTGACCAGTATTTTACTGAGTTGAAGGCCGATGCAGCTCCTGCAAAACCTGATGAAAAAGGTTTTATCCGTCGCTGGACAATACTGGAGCCCATCAACAAGCCCAACAGCGGAAACACAGTTTTCACTGACAGCTACATTGAGAGAGAACTTACCAAGGAATATTTCCCCGGCATGCTGACCGCTACTCCGGAAGCCGGTACTGAGGTCATCATCGAATCCGAAGCTGCAAGTGCAAGCCGTGGCCGCGGCGGTTTCGGCGGCTTTGGCGGCTTTGGCGGCGGTGCTCCCCAGGGTGGTGCACAGGCCGGTGCAGCACGTCCCGCAGGCGCTCCTGCAGCAGGTGCTGCTCCTCAGGGCGCACAGCGTCCCCAGGGTGCTCCCGCACAGGGTGCACAGCGTCCTCAGGGCGCTCCCGCAGGTGCTCCCCAGGGTGCTCCTCAGGGCGGTTTCCCCGGAATGGGTATGGGAATGGGCATGGGAATGCCCGGTGCCGGTGCAGCTCCTGCAGCTCCCGCTACCATCAAGGATACCCTTACATGGCATTCAGTTGACAGCAAGCTGTTCAACATCAAGCTTATCCGTTTCGCCCAGGGTACATCAAACGGCCAGAAGCGCTACGGTCTTATCTTCCACGCATACACAATCATCAACGTTGACAAGGATTATGAGGATATCCGCCTTGCCGCCGGTTCAAACGCATCATCAATATGGTGGGTCAACGGTGAAAAGGTCCTGACACTTCAGGCTGACCGCCGCATGGTTGCCGATGACGGCATGTCAAAGCGCGTCACACTCAAGAAGGGCAGGAACGTTATCCATGCAGCCGTAATCAACGGCCCGGGCATGAGCGACATGTGCGCACGCCTCTACAGCGAGGACGGCACAATCTTCACCAATTACACCATCACCAACAAGTAAAAATTGAAACGCTATATGAAAAGAATTTTCCAGCTGGGCATTGCAGCCCTTGTTTCAGTTACAATGACTGAAAGCGTTATGGCACAGATCGGTTCTCCGTTCATCCATGACCCTGCCACTATTGCAGAATGCGACGGTAAGTACTATACTTGGGGAACAGGCGGTTCAGGCCTTGTTTCTGAGGACGGTTGGGTATGGACCAGCGGTGAGCGCATTCCCAATGTAGGTGCAGCTCCTGACATGCTCAAGATAGGTGACCGTTATCTTCTTGCCTATTCCACCACAGGCGGCGGACTGGGCGGCGGCCACGCAGGTTCAATTGTCACCTGCTGGGGCAAGACCCTTGACCCCAAGTCTCCTGACTACGGTTTCCCCGCAGCAGCTGACCGTGCCACTGTAGCACATTCTGAAAACGATGAGGACTGCGACGCCATTGACGCCGGTCTCATCATGACTCCGGAAGGCCGTCTGTTCGTTACATTCGGCACATATTTCGGATTCATCCGCGTTTGTGAACTTGATCCCGCAACAGGTGAAAGACTGGAAGGTTTCGGTGAAGACATCAACATTGCCGTTGACTGCGAAGCCACCACAATGATCTATCATGACGGTTACTATTATCTGCTGGGTACACACGGCACATGCTGCGACGGTGTGAACTCAACATACAACATCATCTGCGGCCGTTCAACAAGCCCCACAGGCCCGTTCATCGACAACGTTGGCCGTGACATGGTTGAAGGCGGCGGCAAGATGGTTCTGGGTTGCCGTGACGGTTACACCGGTGCCGGACACTTTGGCCGTTTCATCATTGAGGACGGCGTTGAGAAGATGTCATTCCACTGGGAGGCTGACTACTACCAGTCAGGCCGCAGCACACTGGCCATTCTCCCCATCGTATGGAGAAACGGCTGGCCCGAGGCTGGCTACAACGTGAAGCCCGGCGTATATGAAATAGAGTCCGAGCGTCGCGGTTATGCACTTGAACTTGCAACTGAATACGTCCGTCTGGGCGGCGGCCGCGGCATGTTCGGCGGTGGCGGCGGTGCAAACACCGTTGTCGAATTCCAGAAGCTTGAAGACGTAATAGGCGGCTGGCCCACCGGCAACATCGGAATCCGCGTATGCGACTACCAGTTCCGTCCCAACCAGAAGTGGGAACTTGTTCCCATGGAAGAAGGAACACTTGGTGCTCCCTATTACAAGATCATCATTGCAGGTACCAACCGCGCTCTTGCTGCTACCGCTGACAGGGAACTCACATCAGTTCCTGAATTCACCGGCGCTGACGAACAGCTGTGGCGCGTTGACCAGCTGACTGACGGCACTTACCGCATCATGCCCAAGGCCGTTCCGGGCTGCAAGGATGAGCTCTGCATCAAGTCAATGGGTGATTCAAACGCTTCACTTGCCAAGTTCGATTTCAATGACGTGAACTGCAAGTGGAACTTCCGCCAGTATTGATCTGCTGACTGCAAATAAGTTTCAGGGGTGACTTTTTCAGGGTCACCCCTGAATTTTTTTGCCCGAATGCTTGACAATACGGCATTTGATTTCGTAATATTGCAGTTGACTATTCGGTATGGCGCAGGACAAGCTCCTGCGGTGTGCCGTTTTTTTTTATTTTAATACCTAATTTCATCTAATTCCACATGGAAAAGAAAAAATGTCTGCGGCAGCCTTCAGCCCTGAAGAAGGCAGTGGGAAAAGCATGTCCGCTTGCCATGGCGGCAGTATTGTTCATGACAGTTTCGTGCAGCGACAGGGTCCACACGGACCTGAAAGATGCTGATACCGGCAAAGTCCCGGTCACGTTCCGTGTCTCAAGCATTGACCAGGTGCCTTTCGGTTCCGGCACGAGGTCACAGGTCCCTGTCAGTTCGGTGGCATCGCACATCAGTTTCGCCATCTACACTGATGACAGGAAGGAGCAGGTCAACCAGGTTTCTTCCGATGAGGGTTTCGGAACCGTAAGTCTGAATCTGAGTACCGGCACGCACACTGTCGTGGTCATTGCCCACAACGGTGACGGCAATCCCACCATGACTGACATCCGCAAGATCAGTTTCAACAACAAGGAAACGCTCAAGATGACGGACACGTTCCTGTACTATGCTGAAATCAATGTCACAAGCGCTCCTCAGGTGTATGACCTGAATCTGGAACGTGCTGTGGCAATGTTCCAGCTGAAACTGACGGATACATCGGTCCCGGCCCAGGTCACCAGGTTCCAGTTTGACTACACCGGCGGCAGCAACAGCGTTGACGCCACCACCGGGCTGGGAGCCACGAAAAGCACCCAGAGTGAAACCATTGTGGTCTGCAACGGGGGAAAGGAGTATGGGGTATACACTTTTGTGCGTGGTGACGGCAATACCCTGAACATGAAGGTCAGCGCCATTGACGTGTACGGCAATGCGGTCAAGGAGCAGACTTTTGAAGTGCCTGTGACCAGGAACCGCATTACACGTTATTCGGGTGAATTCTTCAAGGGCGGCTGTCTTGAATTCACGTCGGCGGATTATCAGATGACGGCCGATGATGCCTGGGCCGGTACTGACGACCTGTCATTCAACGAATGAAATTTTGCGGATTAATGGAAGGGGACCGTATGGGTGCGGTTCCCTTTTTTTGCTAAATTTGCGTCCGTAATGGAAGGCAGCCGCAGAGATAGGGACAGAATGGACAGGAAGATAAGAACCGTCAGGTTCCTGCTGCTGTCGTTGGTCCTCTTCCTTTTTGCCGATTCGGTTGGCCGATGGTTCGTTCCATCGGATGTGACCATACCGGGCATGTTGCTTGCTGCTGTCTGGGTGACATGCATCCTTTCCGGCGCCGTGCTCTTCTACGGCATGCACAAGATACGGCGTGCGTGGCGGAAATGGCTGCTGGTCATAGCCTTTTACGCTGTGTTCATTGTACTGCTGTGTATATGCGGATTCTATTCGTACGGCGGCATGTATCTGGTGGGCTACAGGATATCGGTTTCACTTGTACCCCTTTTCGGAGCTCTTGTCACGGCAGGAACGGCCAGGTTCATAAAGTGGTACGGCATAAGTGTCAAGAAACTGTTCGGAATGGACTCCATCCAGAACGTGGGGTTTTTCCTGTGCCTGCTTGTGCCGCTGGCTGTGGTGGTGTTCCTGTTCATCGGATCATACAGGCTGTCCGGTTCTCTGGCTGACAGGGCTGCCGATATGGAACAGCTTGCCTTGGAGGGTGAAATAAACCACAATACGGATCACCGCGAACCGGTACGCCAGTATGACCGCATATTCAACGACTTGAATGACACGCAGCTGGAGGCGGCGAGAAGGAACGGCCTGAAAAGCGCTCCCAATACCGCCGATGTGGAGAATGACAGCCGTCTTGTGAAGATAGAATCAAACCGGTATTATCAGGTGGACAAACTGACCCATTCCATGCCGTATCTGGTACCCAAAGCGGCTCAGCTTGTTGAAGACATGGGCCGTGCATTCCAGGATTCGCTTTTCAACCGCGGATACAGCCGCAACCACAAGTTTACGGTCACAAGCGTTCTGAGAACACAGGAGACGGTCAGGAGCCTGCAGAAGACCAATCCCAATTCCACGACAAATTCAGCGCACTGTTACGGAACGACGGTGGACATTTCATATTTCACGTTCCAGATACCTGAAACCGGAAAGACGGCAAGCGTGGAAAAGATGCGCCAGGTGCTCATGCAGGTGGTCTATGACATGCGTTCTGCAGGCCGGTGCTACGTGAAATATGAGAAGAAACAGACCTGTCTGCATATAACTGTCCGCTGATCTTATTTTTATGGGCGTTCCAAGGACCGCCCAATAGGTAAATTGACTAATTTCGCGAGTGAATAAAATATATTACTGATATGAAAGATCTTGACTGGTCAAATTTGTCTTTCGGTTACATGAAGACCGACTGGAATGTACGCATTTGGTACAAGGATGGAAAATGGGGTGAGATTGAAGAATCGGACTCCGAGTATGTTCCCATGCATATAGGTGCCACCTGCCTGCATTACGGCCAGGAGTGTTTTGAGGGACTGAAGGCTTTCCGCGGCAAGGACGGCCAGGTCCGCGTATTCCGTATGGAAGCCAATGCTGAACGCATGCAGAGCACCTGCCGTGCCACAATGATGCCGGAACTGCCCACTGAAACGTTCTGTGAAATGGTACGCCGCGTGGTCAGGCTGAACAGCGACTACATTCCCCCTTATGAGAGCGGGGCATCACTCTACATACGTCCGCTGCTTATAGGAACGGGTGCGGAAATAGGCGTCAAGCCTGCAAAGGAATACATGTGCCTTATGTTCGTAATGCCTGTGGGACCGTATTTCAAGGGCGGTTTTTCAGCCAATGCATATGCACTGGTCCGTTCCTATGACCGTTCCGCACCTCTCGGCATGGGCAAATACAAGGTGGGCGGAAACTATGCAGCCAGCCTGTTCGCACACAACATTGCACATGAGAAGGGTTACGGAAGCGAATTCTATCTTGATGCCAAGGAGAAGAAGTATATAGATGAATGCGGTGCTGCCAATTTCATAGGAATAAAGGGCAACAGCTACATCACTCCAAAGTCAGAATCGATACTGCCGTCAATCACCAACCGCAGCCTGCAGCAGATTGCAAAGGACAACGGCATGGTTGTGGAGCATCGTCCTGTACCCCTGGAGGAACTTCTTGAAATGGAAGAGGCCGGCGCCTGCGGTACTGCTGCCGTCATTTCACCCATTTCACGCATTGATGACATTGAACTGGGCAAGTCCTATGTGGTTGCAAAGGACGGCAAACCCGGTCCTGTGCTGACAAAACTCTACAATCAGCTGCGTGCCATACAGTACGGTGACGCACCTGACACCCATGGCTGGGTTTCAATCATAGAAATCTGATATGGGAAAGGGAAAACTGGCCAAGTTCGCTGACATGGCGGCATTTCCGCATGTCTTTGAACCTGCCTGTTCATACAGGGAAGTGATTCCTTTTGAAATGAGGGGCTGCTGGAACAGCTCCTTCTTTCATAATGACGGACCCATTGTGCTGGAACTGGGCTGCGGTCACGGCGAATATACCGTGGGACTGGCTGGACTGTATCCGGAACGCAATTTCATTGGAATTGACATCAAGGGCGCGCGCATGTGGACCGGGGCGAAGATGTCACTTGAAGCCGGCATGAAGAACGTGGCGTTCCTCAGGATTGACATCGGCCTGATTGAACGCTTCTTCGCACCGGGTGAAGTCAGCGAGATATGGCTCACGTTCCCGGACCCGCAGATGAAGAAGGCCACCAAGCGTCTTACATCGACCTATTTCCTGGAGCGTTACCGCAGGATACTCAAGCCGGGCGGCAGGATACACCTGAAGACTGACAGCGGTTTCATGTACAACTACACCTGCGCCAATGTGGACCACAACGGCCTGCCGGTGGAATTCAGGACCGATGACCTGTATGCCAGCGGTGACGCTGACCACATTCTGTCAATACGCACGCATTACGAGCAGCAGTGGCTGGACCGCGGCAAGACAATCAAGTACATTGTGTTCAGCCTGCCGGCTGACGGCAGCCTGACCGAACCCGATGTTGAAATAGAAATGGATGACTACAGAAGCTACGGCCGCTACAGCCGCAGCGCTTCAAAGACAAGCCGATAATTATGACACTCTATCCGAATCTTATAAAGGAGGCGCTCCAGACCGTCCGCTATCCGGGTACCGGAAAGGACATCATTGCCATGGAGATGCTTGAAGACGATATCCGCATTGACGGCAGTTCGGTATCGTTCTCACTGATTTTCGAGAAACCTACTGACCCGTTCATCAAGTCAATAACAAAGTCAGCTGAAACCGCTGTGAAGCTGAAGGCCGGTCAGGATGTGCAGGTTACAGTCAATGTGAAGACCCGTCAGGCTCCGCGTCCGGCTGCTCCGGAACTGCTTCCGGGCGTGAAGAATATCATTGCCGTTGCCAGCGGCAAGGGTGGAGTGGGCAAGTCAACCGTAGCAGCAAACCTGGCTGTAGCTCTTGCCGGAACAGGATACAGGGTGGGGCTTCTGGATGCTGACATATTCGGTCCTTCAATGCCCAAGATGTTCAATGTGGAGGACGCACGTCCCTATGCTGAAAACATTGGCGGCCGCGACCTGATTGTCCCGGTTGAGAAATACGGAATAAAACTGCTGTCAATAGGGTTCTTCGTTGATCCGCAGCAGGCTGTGCTATGGCGCGGAGCCATGGCAAGCAACGCTCTCAAACAGCTTATCGCCGATGCCGACTGGGGTGATCTGGACTATTTCGTCATTGACATGCCTCCCGGCACAAGCGACATACATCTGACTCTGGTACAGACACTTGGAATTACCGGTGCCGTTGTGGTAAGCACACCGCAGGAGGTCGCATTGGCCGATGCGCGCAAGGGCATAGACATGTTCAAGAACGAAAAGGTGAACGTACCTGTTCTGGGCCTGGTCGAAAATATGGCCTGGTTCACTCCTGCAGAACTGCCGCAGAACAGATACTACCTGTTCGGAAAGGAAGGCTGCGCACGCCTGGCAATGGAGATGCACGTGCCTCTGCTGGGGCAGATACCTATTGTCCAAAGTATTTGTGAGGGCGGTGACAGCGGTGTTCCTGTCGCTCTTGATCCCGATACGGTTGTAGGCCGGGCATTCCGTGAACTGGCGCAGTCAGTGGCCATTGCGACCGATGCCCGCAACCATCAGCTTCCACCGACGGCAGCAGTGGATACGCACCGTTAAACAGGGACTGTCCCCATGTGCGAGGGACTGTCCCCACTGATCAGGCAAGGAAACGGATAACCTGGCTCTTCTCCACGATTTCAGGCAGTGCGTCAATTGATTCCACGGCTTTGGTGGCGCGGCAGTCCCTGATCTTTTCGGTGATGACCACGATTGACACCTTTCCGGGATCGTTGACGTTCTTCTGGATGATGGTCTCGATTGAGATGTTGTTTTCCGCAAGAATTCCGGTAATCTTGGCAAGAACACCGCGTTCGTCACGTGACGTTATGCGGAAATAGTAGCGGGCGCTGGTCTCTGAAATGGGAACCAGACTGGCTTCATTCGCATTGTTGAACCAGCCCATGGGCAGTGCGGCGCGGTTGCCGGTATCAATTGAACGGGCCAGGGAGACAAGGTCGGCTACGACTGCGCTGGCGGTAGGCATGCGGCCTGCACCGGCGCCTGTCTGCAGCGTTTCGCCCAGATTGTCACATTTCAGGTAAACGGCGTTCAGCACACGGTTCACGCTTGAAAGCAGATGGTCCTGTGGAACGAAACACGGGTGGACGCGTGCATCGGTACGGTCACCTTCGCGGTTGTAAATGCCCAGTAGCTTTATTGAGCAGCCAAGTTCCTTTGCAATGGCAATGTCCTGTGCGGTTATCTTGGAGATTCCGGTAACGTGTATCTTTTCAAAGTCTACATGGTGTCCGCTGCACAGGCTTGCCAGCAGAGCTGTCTTGTGGGCCGAATCAATTCCTTCTATGTCAAAAGTGGGGTCCGCTTCAGCAAATCCCAGACGCTGGGCGTCACGGAGCACTTCATCGAAATCAAGTCCTTCCTGTGACATGCGGCTCAGAATGTAGTTGCAGGTGCCGTTGATTATGCAGCTCAGGCTTTCAACGGTTGAACCCACCAGACCTTCCTGAAGGCTGCGTATAATGGGTATGCCACCGCCTACGGCAGCTTCAAACAGTACATGCAGTCCCTTTTCAGCTGCAAGCGGGAATATCTCATGGCCGTATTTCGCAAGCAGGGCCTTGTTGGCCGTGACCACATGCTTGCCTGCGTTCAGGGCTGCAAGAATCCATTTGCGCGGCATGTTGTAGCCGCCGGCAAGTTCGACCAGAACGTCAATGTCAGGACTGGCTATCATGGCATCGGCATCGGTGGTGACAGTGTAGCCCTTGGCCCTGTAGGGGGCAACCTCTTCATCGGTCTTTGCGCATATGCATGCAAGTTCCAGGTCAATTCCAAGCTTTTCCCTGTATTCGGCTTTCTTCTGTTCGATAATGGCGATTACTCCGCCTCCAACCGTTCCGGTTCCAATGAGTCCGATGCGTAACATGATCTGTTTTGATTTACGGGTGCAAAATTAGTAAAACTAATCGATATTCAAGTACCTGGCGGCGCTTTCGGCGCAACGTTCGCCGTCAATGGCCGATGACACTATTCCGCCTGCATATCCGGCGCCTTCACCGCAGGGGAAGAGACCTTCAAGTCCGATGTGCTGCAGCGTATCGCGGTCACGGACAATGCGCACCGGTGACGATGTGCGTGTCTCGACGGCAATCATTACGGCATCATTGGTCAGGAAACCGTGGCTGCTGCGCCCGAAGTTGAGGAATCCCTGCCTGAGACGGTCCGTCACGAACTGCGGCATCCAGAAATGCAGGGGTGATGAAATGAGTCCGGGAGTGTATGACGAATCGGGCAGGTCATAGCTCAGCTTGCGGTTTACAAAGTCGCTCATGCGCTGTGCAGGGGCGGTCTGGCGCATGTTGCCGGCCTGCCAGCAGTCCTGCTCCAGCTTTTCCTGGAAACGCATCATGACAAGCGGGTCACGCATCTCTTCTTCATTTTTGGCAACGTCTTCAATGCGTGTCTCAACCACCATGCCCGAATTGCTCCAGCGTGAGTTGCGGCCCGACGGCGACATGCCGTTCACAACTATCTGGTGCGGGCCCGATGCGGCCGGGACCACGAATCCGCCGGGACACATGCAGAAGCTGTACACGCCGCGTCCGTCAACCTGTGTGACGAAACTGTATTCGGCGGCAGGCAGGTAACGGCCGCGTCCGTTGCGGTTGTGGTACTGGATGCTGTCAATGAGCTGTGAGGGGTGTTCCAGACGGCAGCCTACGGCCAGCGCCTTGGCCTCGATTTCAAATCCGGCCTGTGCCATGTAGCGGTAAACGTCACGAGCGCTGTGGCCGGTGGCAAGTATTACCGGGCCCATGAACTGCTCCTGAATGCCGTCATGAACGGCTTCTATTCCAATGACTTTACGGCCTTCAAGTATGAATGACGTCATCAGGGTGCGGAAATGCACTTCGCCGCCGCAGCGTATTATTGTTTCACGTATGTTTTCTATGACACGCGGCAGGCGGTCCGTGCCGATATGCGGGTGCGCATCGGACAGGATTGAGGGACTGGCACCGTGCTGGCAGAATATGTTCATGATGCGGTCCGTGTCACCGCGTTTCCTGCTGCGGGTGTACAGCTTGCCGTCAGAATAGGCGCCTGCGCCGCCCTCACCGAAACTGTAGTTCGATTCAGGGTCAACCTTGTGGCTGCGTGATATTGCGGCAATGTCCACCTTGCGTTCGTGCACGTTCTTGCCGCGCTCGATGACTACGGGCCTCAGCCCAAGTTCTATGAGCCGCAGTGCTGCGAACAGTCCGCCGGGGCCGGCTCCGACAACAGTCACTGCCGGGCGGCCGTCAACCGGCCGGTAATCAATTCTCGTGAACTCATCCGTAGGCGGCTGTTCGTTTATGAACACCCTCAGGGTCAGATTCACGAATATGGTGCGCTGGCGTGCGTCAATGCTTTTCTTCAGGGTGCGTACTGCGATGATGGTGCGCTGGTCAATGCCGCACTGCCTGGAAACGGTCTCCTTGAGTACCTGCTCGCAGTATGCGAACTGGGGTTCGACCCTGAGCTGGATTTCGCGTATCATTATGAGAAGAGCAGTTTGAAAGCCTCTTCAACCTTACTTACGGCAATGATTCCAATGCTGTATTTCTTCAGGTCAAGTCCGTGCATGTTTTCTGATGGGATGAGTATGCGTCCGAAACCAAGTTTCTGGGATTCGGATATGCGCTGTTCGATGCGGTTTACCGGCCGTATCTCTCCTGAGAGACCTATTTCACCGGCAACGCAGACGGTGGGGTCAACAGGAAGGTCCAGACTGCTGGACAGGATAGCGCTTATGACCGCCAGGTCTATAGCCGGGTCACTGACCTTCAGACCGCCTGCAATGTTCAGGAACACGTCCTTCTGGTCCAGCTTGAACCCCACGCGCTTTTCCAGAACTGCCAGCAGCATGTTCATGCGGCGCGTGTCAAACCCTATGGCATTGCGCTGGGGGGTGCCGTACACGGCTGTGCTGACAAGCGCCTGGACCTCAATGAGGAAAGTGCGTGCGCCTTCGACCGTACTGGCTATGGAAATGCCGCTCATGCCCTTGTGTGAGTCCGACAGCAGCAGTTCGCTGGGGTTGCTGACCTGGCGCAGGCCGTTCTCGAGCATTTCGTATATTCCCAGTTCAGCTGTGCTGCCGAACCTGTTCTTGATGGGGCGCAGTATGCGGTACAGATAGTGCTGGTCACCTTCAAACTGTATGACCGTGTCCACTATGTGTTCCAGGATCTTGGGCCCTGCAATGCTGCCTTCCTTGGTTATATGCCCAATGAGCAGGACAGGGGTGCCGCTGGATTTGGCGTACTTGAGCAGTGATGCGGCGCATTCGCGCACCTGCGTGATGCTGCCTGACGATGAATCGACACAACTGCTGCTTATGGTCTGGATGGAGTCAATCACTATAATCTCCGGACTGCATGCCCTGATCTGTTCGTAAATGTTCTCGAGCGAAGTCTCGCACAGTACAAGCAGCGAGTCCGATGCGCAATCCGACAGGCGGTCGGCGCGCATTCTTATCTGGCGTGCGCTTTCCTCACCTGACACGTACAGCACGCGCTTTTCACGCAGCTGCATGACTGTCTGCAGTATCAGCGTCGACTTGCCTATGCCCGGTTCTCCGCCTATGAGGACCATCGAACCCGGTACAAGTCCGCCGCCAAGGACGCGGTTCAGTTCTTCGTCATGCATGTCTATCCGGACTTCATCCGTGGTGCGTATGTCCTTGAGCGGAACCGTTGCTGCAGAACCGGACTTGAGACCTGCAAGGCTTTTCACCCTGCTGCCGGAATCAGTCCTGAATGTCTTTTCAACCAGAGTGTTCCATTCTCCGCATGAAGGGCACTTGCCGCTCCACTTGGGAAAGTCAGCACCGCATTCGGTGCATAGAAATACTGTCTTGTCCCTGCCTGCCATGATATCAGTCCTTTTGTGACATGCGGCTCCACAGAATGATGCCGTATATCGAGTTCATTGTGTAGAATACGTATTGGATGAGCATGATGGGCGCGTACTGCACGCCGCGGGCCACGGCAATGGACCACATCACAATCTGTGCCCCATTCACCACAATCCACATGAACCACTGCTCGATGAATGCGAAAGTAAGCAGGAACTGCGCCCCTACAGCCACTGTCATGGCAAGGGCGTCCGATACGGGCTGCGGGTCATCGGTCTTCATGAGAAGGCGGCTTACAGCCCAGACCGATGCGGTGCAGAGCGCAATGAGCAGAATGCGCTGGGGCCATGTCATCCATCGGGTCCTTATGCCTTCCTTCCCGCCTCCCTGCAGGCGCTTTCTCCACTGGAACCAACCTACGAACTGCATGGGTACATTGTACAGCAGGAATAGTGCCGCATTGGCGTACAGACCGCTTTTCAGGGCCATGTAACCCTGAATGCACGAGCCCATGAATCCGAACAGGAAGTTCAGCACATGACCTTTGACACCGAAAATGACGCACAGTACGCTGAACGTGCCGGCAATGAAACTGAGCACGTTGAAATTGCCGTTCAGCACGCTGACAATCACGCTTACGGTCATGAATCCCAGAATGAGAAACCAGTCCCACCATGTGAAACGGGGCAGAGTGATAGGCCTTTCCTGTCTTTCCATACTGCAAAAGTACAAAAAATGCAGGACTCCCTGCGCACGTGCGCGCTTTTGCATAAAAAGAAGTACCTTTGCAGCCGGAAAACAAGTGACAAAGTGAAAGTACTCAAATTCGGCGGCTCTTCAGTAGGATCAAAGGAGAGCATTACAAGCCTTAAGAAAATAGTCGAATCCCAGCAGGACGATGTGATTGTAGTGGTTTCAGCCCTTGGCGGAATCACTGACAGGCTTATTGCCACGGCCAGAACCGCGGCAAGTGGTGACAGACAGTTCGAGTCTGATGTGGCCGCAATGCTGGAACGCCACGAGCAGATGATACGTGACGTGATAGTCCCCCAGCGCCAGGAAAAGGCGTTTGAGGCAGTGCGCAGCCTGTTTTCGGAACTGAGCGGAATAATGCAGGGGCTTTTCCTGCTGCGTGACCTGTCAGACCGCACCATGGACACCATAGTCAGCTACGGCGAGCGCCTGTCTTCACAGATAGTCTCACAGCTGGTCGACGACATTGTGCTTTATGATTCCCGCAAGTTCATCAGGACGGAACACCGCCCCGGCAGCCACACCATAGACCGTGACCTGACATACAGCCTTATAGCTGACACATTCGCCTCAATGCCGCACCGGGCTCTGGCTCCCGGATTCATTTCATCCGATGCTGAAACCGGTGAAATAACGAACCTGGGCCGCGGCGGTTCGGACTACACCGCAGCGCTGCTGGCTGCAGTCCTCGATGCCAGCGTCCTTGAGATATGGACTGATGTGGACGGCTTCATGACAGCTGACCCGCGTGTCATATCATCGGCCTACACGATTGACCAGCTGAGTTATGTCGAAGCCATGGAGCTTTGCAATTTCGGTGCCAAGGTGGTGTATCCGCCCACAATATATCCGGTATGCTGCAAGAACATACCCATACTGATAAAGAACACATTCAACCCCGCTGCCCGCGGAACAGAGATCGTGAGCTGCCTGCCTGCCGGTTCAAAACCCATCAAGGGCATATCCAGCATAGGTGACACGGCGCTCATAACCATGCGCGGTCTGGGTATGGTGGGTGTTGTGGGCGTGAACTGCCGCATATTCAAGGCCCTGGCCGAACACGGTATAAGCGTGTTCATGGTATGTCAGGCGTCATCGGAGAACAGCACGTCCATAGGCGTGCGCAATGTCGATGCGCAGCCTGCATGCGAAGTGCTGTCCAAGGAATTCGAAAAGGAGATTTCGCTGGGTGCCATTGATCCCATAACCGCCCAGATGGACCTGGCCACCGTGGCCATTGTGGGTGAGAACATGAAACAGAATCCGGGTACCAGCGGCAAACTGTACAGCGTGCTGGGACGCGGCGGCGTGAACGTGATAGCAAGTGCACAGGGCGCCACTGAAACCAACATTTCATTCGTGGTGGAGAAGGCCCTGCTGCGCAAGTCGCTGAACCTTATCCATGATTCGTTCTTCCTTTCGGAATACAAGGTGCTGAACCTGTTCGTGTGCGGCGTGGGCACTGTGGGCAGCAGCCTGCTGGAACAGATACGCAGCCAGCGCGAACGTCTCATGAGCGAACGCGGACTGAAACTGAACGTGGTTGGAATAGCACGCTCAGGTAAGGCGCTGTTCTCACGTGACGGAATAAGCCTTGACAGCTACCGGCAGCAGCTTGAGGACGCTCCGGCCAGTGACATAAACGTGCTGCGTGACGGTGTCATAGGCATGAACATATTCAATTCGGTCTTTGTGGACTGCACTGACAGCGCACAGGTTGCAGGCCTGTACCACGATTTCCTGGCGCATCACATATCAGTGGTGGCTGCAGGAAAGCGGGCGGCCGCATCGGACTATGAGAACTACATGGGACTTAAGGAGACGGCCCGCAAATCAGGCGTGAAATTCCTGTTTGAGACTACTGTCGGCGCCGGCCTGCCTGTCATAAACACCATCAACGACCTGCGCAACAGCGGTGACCGCATTCTCAAGATAGAAGCTGTCCTGAGCGGCACGCTGAACTTCATACTGAACAATGTGGGTGCTGACTGCACTCTGAGCGATGCGGTACGTCTGGCCATGGAGAAGGGCTACTGCAATCCTGACCCGCGCACGGACCTGAGCGGGGCCGATGTGGTGCAGAAACTGCTCATCCTGGCGCGTGAGAGCGGCTACAGGCTTGATGAGAAGGACATTGAATGTGAACATTTCCTTTCGCAGCAGCTGCTTGACCTTGACATGAACGAATTCTGGCGCAGCCTGCGGGAATATGACGGCAGGTTTGAAGAAAGGCGCAGCAGGGTTGCCGCGTCAGGCTGCCGCCTGCGTTTCGTGGCCCGCATGGAGAACGGCAGGTGCAGCGTCAGTCTGACTGAGGTCAATGCCTGGCATCCGTTCTACAACCTGCAGGGCAGCAACAACATCATTCTGATTACAACGGAAAGATACAAGGAATATCCCATGATGATACAGGGTTACGGCGCAGGTGCGGCGGTTACCGCTGCCGGCGTGTTCGCTGACATCATGAGCATTGCAAACATCTGACATGAAATATCTGATTATTCTGGGCGACGGGATGGCTGATTGGCCGGTCAGTGAATTCGGCGGAAAGACCATACTTCAGAACGCCCGCAAGCCATACATGGACATGCTTGCCCGCAAGGGGCGTACGGGCATGCTCAAAACGGTGCCTGACGGATTTGTTCCGGGCAGCGAAGTTGCCAACATGACTGTCATGGGGTACGATGTGAGGTGCGCCTTTGAAGGCCGCGGCGTGCTTGAGGCCGCCAACATCGGCGTTGACATAAAGCCCGGGCAGATGGGCATGCGCTGCAACATAATCTGCGTTCAGGACGGCAGGATAAAGAACCATTCGGCCGGACACATATCGACCCCTGAGGCTTCACAGCTGGTTGACGCGCTGGAAAGGGAGCTGGGCAGCGATACTGTCCATTTCCATACCGGCATACAGTACCGTCACCTGCTGGTCATTGACGGCGGCCGCAAGGAACTGCTGTGCACCCCGCCGCATGACGTGCCGGGGCAGGAGTTCACTCCGCTCATGGTCAAGGCTCTGGTCCCTGAGGCACAGCCTACCGCTGACCTTCTGAATGACCTTATCATCCGTTCGCAGAAGGTGCTTGCCGCTCATCCGGTCAACCTGAAGCGCGTTGCAGAAGGCAAGGATCCGGCCAACAGCATATGGCCCTGGTCACCGGGATACCGTCCCGCAATCAGTCCAATATCGGCCCGTTACCCGTGGGTCAGGCGCAGTTCGGTGATATCGGCCGTTGACCTTATAAAGGGAATAGGGCATTACGCCGGCATGCGGGTGATTGACGTTGAAGGTGCTACCGGACTGTTTGACACGAACTACGAAAACAAGGCCAAGGCAGCCATTGAGGCCCTCAAGACCGATGATTTCGTGTACGTGCATGTCGAGGCCCCCGACGAGGCCGGACATGAGGGCAACATCATGCTGAAGAACCGTACGGTCGAGGATCTGGACAGCCGTCTCATCGGCCCCATATTTGAAGAGGTTTCGAAATGGGACGAACCCGTTGCAATAGCAGTGCTGCCTGACCATCCCACGCCATGCGCACACCGCACGCACACATCGGACCCCATTCCGTTCCTCATATATGCACCCGGACTTGATGCCGACAGCGTTCAGACCTTTGATGAGGAGTCATGCAGGGAAGGCGCTTACGGCTTCATTGAAGGCACAGAATTCACGAACATTTTCCTTTCTCTCAAATGAAATACTACAGCACGAACCACAAGGCGCCTGATGTGACGCTAAGCGAGGCCGTCGTGAAGGGACTGGCTCCTGACCGCGGTCTGTACATGCCTGAAACACTGAAGAGTCTTGACAGGGACTTCTTTGAAAACATAGACAGCATGACATTTCAGGAAATGTCCTACCGCGTGGCCGATGCCTTTTTCGGTGAGGATATTCCCGCGGAAGACCTGAAGAAGATAGTATATGACACCCTGGCTTTTGAGACGCCATGCGTCAAGGTCGATGAGAATATATACTCACTGGAACTGTTCCATGGTCCCACACTGGCCTTCAAGGACGTGGGCGCACGCTTCATGGCCCGTCTGCTGGGGTATTTCAACAGGAATGAGAAGCAGCTGGTCAATGTGCTGGTAGCCACATCGGGTGATACCGGCAGCGCCGTTGCCAACGGGTTCCTGGGCGTTCCAGGCGTGCACGTGTACGTGCTCTATCCCAAAGGCAAGGTAAGCCCCATCCAGGAATGCCAGTTCACCACACTGGGACAGAACATCACCGCCCTTGAAATTGACGGCGTGTTCGATGACTGCCAGGCTCTGGTCAAGAACGCCTTCATGGACGCTGAACTGAACGGCCGCATGAAACTGACATCGGCCAATTCAATCAACGTGGCCCGTTTCCTGCCGCAGGCATTCTACTATTTCAACGCATACGCCCAGATGAAACGTATTGACAAGGCCGATGATCTTGTGATCTGCGTTCCCAGCGGTAATTTCGGCAACATCACGGCCGGACTGTTCGGCTGGAAGATGGGCCTGCCCGTGAAACGTTTCATTGCCGCCAACAACGCCAATGACATATTCTACAAATATCTGCAGACCGGCGTTTACAGTCCCCGACCGTCAGTCCAGACCCTTGCCAACGCCATGGACGTGGGCGATCCCAGCAACTTTGCACGCGTGCTGGCCCTGTACGGCGGCAGCCATGCTGACATTGCCGGCCATATAGGCGGCGCGACATACAGCGACAGCCAGATTGCTGAAACGCTGAAGGAGTGCTACGCCCGTACCGGGTATCTGCTTGACCCGCACGGAGCATGCGGCTACCGCGCCCTGAGGGAACAGCTTGAACCGGGCCAGTGCGGCGTGTTCCTTGAGACCGCCCATCCCGCCAAGTTCAAGGAGAAGGTCGATTCCATCACCGGCGGTGACGTTGGGATTCCCGCACGTCTGCAGGCCTTCATGAAAGGCACCAAGCAGAGCATCGGACTGTCAAAGGACTACGCTGATTTCCGCAACTTCCTTTTTGAGGAGAGCCGTTGACATGTGGCGGCAGCTGGACTTGAACTTGCTTGACATTCCTGTGGCTGAAATCTATTCGGCCATGGGCTTCAAGACGTCCCGGCCCGATGCTGCGACCATGAGCACCACTGAACATCTGCTTGAGGAGGCCGCACTTTTCCTGCGTCCGGAGTTCAAGTACATTGAAGTTGAAGGGCAGCTTGCTGAAGATACTCTCACCCTGGGCGGTGTCACTTTTGGTGCCGGCCGTATAATATGCCGCCAGCTGCGCGGTTCGCAGCGTTTCATCGTATTCGTTGCGACTGTGGGGGCCGGCTATTTCCAGTGGGCCGATGCCGTGAAGCGCCGTGACGGAGTGTATGAGACGTACGTCATGGACTGCATAGGAAGCCAGATTGTAGAGTCTGCGGCTGACTATATGGAAAAGGTGCTGCAGGAGCAGCTTGACGCTGACGGCCTGCACCGCACAAACCGTTTCAGCCCCGGTTACTGCGGCTGGCCGGTATCCCAGCAGCCCGGGCTGTTCAGCCTTTTTGAGGAGAAGAACCCCTGCGGCATTGAACTTACCGATTCCTGCCTCATGCTGCCCGTCAAGTCAGTCAGCGGCGTGATAGGTGTGGGCCCCGATGTCCGCTACCTTCCCTATACATGCGGAATCTGCGACATGAAGATGTGCTACAAACGCAGGAAATGATTTTGTTTAGCCAACGTGTCCCGCATTAAAGCCCGCGGGAGTACCATCTTAACCGCTCCGTTGCGGGACATACCCTTATTTTGAGGGTGTGTAACGCAAAATACGTAAGCACCTGCGTTATGGGGATGGTGCTTGCGGGACACGTTGGCAAAAATCATTACCTTTGCGGACATGCTTCAGATTCTGATTGACTCACTGCGCACTGCAATCCTAATCACTGGGCTGGTCACAACCATGATGATGCTCATTGAGGTTTTCAATGTCCGGTCTCAGGGACATGTCTTCCAGGGATTGCGCAACCACCGCTTAGGGCAGGTGCTGCTGTCAGCATTGCTTGGCTCCATTCCAGGATGCATGGGCGGTTTTGCATCGGTCTCACTGTATAATCACGGACTTATCAGTTTCGGTGCACTGATCAGCATGATGATTGCGTCATCGGGTGATGAAGCGTTTGTCATGTTGGCAATGTTTCCCGACAAGTCGGCATGGATTTTCCTGATTCTGTTTGGCGTTGCCATAGCCACAGGGCTTCTGGTCGACCTGTTCCAACACCGTTATGACGGATGCCATTCCATGCATGTTCATGAGGAAGATCAGCCCTGTCAGCATGAGCACCACGAAAAACGTCATTTCGGATGGAAACGTCTGCTCATGTTCTGCGGCGTACTGATTTTTATAAGTGCACTTGTAAGTGGAATCCTGGAAGAGCCGGAAGATACATCAGGCGGAGGATTCAACCTGCTGTCCGAAGAGTGGATGTACTGGATGTTCGCTTCCTTCAGTCTGATTGTTCTTGCCGTCCTGCTGTTTGCAAAGGACCATTTCATTGAAGAGCACCTGTGGGAACATATTGTCTGCCACCACCTGCCAAGCATTTTCCTCTGGGCTTTTGGAACACTGCTGGTACTTGGTCTGCTTATGGCAAAATTTGACATATCACTTTGGATAAGTGACAATGTTGTGCTCATGATATTGTTGGCTGCAGTTGTGGGCATCATTCCTGAATCAGGACCTCATCTTGTCTTTGTATCCCTGTATGCAGCAGGTGTGGTACCGTTGCCTGTTCTTCTGGCAAGCTGTATCAGTCAGGACGGGCATGCCTCACTGCCGTTGCTGGCCGAAAGCCGCAGCAGTTTCCTTAAAGCCAAACTGGTCAATGTAGCAGTAGCACTTCTGGTCGGATACGTTACTTTACTGTTCTGCTGAAATTCCGCACTTGCCAACGTGTCCCGCACGCACCGTCTCCATAACGCAGGTGCGTACGTATTTTGCGTTACATACCCTCAAAATGAACGCATGTCCCACAGTGAACCGGTTCAAAAGGTACTCTTGCCGATACTGTTGCGGGACACTTTGGCGAAAAGCCGCTCCTGCTCACTTGAACAGATACTGCGCGAATTCGTGCAGGGACTTGCGCCATACCTGCCACTCGTGGTCGCCGGGGTAGGAGTTGAACCTGACTTCAACGCCGGCGTCACGCATCTTGCCCACAATGGTGCGGGTGTACTCAATGCGCGGGTCCTGTTCGCCGCAGCTCAGGAAGAACACGTCGAACTGCCTGTTGAAGTTCTTCGTGTCTGAAATCATGCCGGGGACTTCCTTTTCCAAATCAAAGTCCGATGCGCCGGAAATGCCGCCGAACATGCCTGTCGAGAACACGCCCACACTAGCAAAGACTTCGGGGTCACGCAGGCCTATGTAGAACGACTGGCCGCCGCCCATTGACAGGCCGCACATGGCGCGGTACCTGCGGTCCTTCTTCACCCTGTATGTCTTTTCAACGAAAGGAATCACGTTGTCCACCATCTCGCTGCGGAATGTCTGCATGCCCTGCCAGCTGTATCCCCCGCCGCCGCGTGCGCCGCCGGCAGCCTGCACGTTGCTGTTCGTACATACAACAATCATGGGAACGGCCTTGCCCTGAGCTATCAGGTTGTCCATAATCTGTGCGGTGCGGCCCTGCTCAATCCAGCCGCGGTGGTCTTCGCCTCCGCCGTGCTGAATGTACACTACGGGATAATCGGCCTTGCCCTCATCATATCCGGCCGGAGTGTATACCATGAGCGGACGCCAGCCGTTTTCAACCTTTGAGAAATATTCCACCATGCGCACCTGACCGTGCGGAACGTCCTGAGTCTCGAAGTCGTCCATGCCCTTTTCCGGAATCTCAATGGCGCTGGACCAGCGGCTGCAGCCGTAGAACGTGCGGCTGGCGGGGTCAGCTGTTGAAACGCCGTCAACAATCAGGCTGTAATAATGGAAACCTGGCACCTGCGCTGCGGTAGTCACGCTCCAGGATCCGTTGTCTCCCTTCTCCATGTCATATTTCCTGCCGCCCAGGTCAATCTGGACCTGCTGCGCGCGCGGCGCACTGACGCGGAACATTACGCTTCCGTCCTGCAGAACACGCGGGTATGAACCGCGGTTGATGTTCGTGACCGGTGAATAGGACCCTTCCGGGAACTGTTCGCGCTGGAATCCCTGGGCTGCTGAAATGCAGCATGCGGCTGTCATAAGGACAGCTGATAACAGTCTTTTCATGCTAGTTGTGACGTTGTTTGAGTAGGACATAAAGTATTACGGGAGCCCCTATGACGGGCGTGATAGCGTTCAGCGGTATAAGCCCGCGGTCACCCGGCAGTGAGCTGAGCAGATTGCATGCCAGGGCTATGGCCGCCCCGCAAAGAATGGTAACGGGCATGAGACTGCGGTGGTTGCCTGACTTCAGAAGCAGGCGGGCAATATGCGGCACGGCAAGTCCGATAAAGGATACGGGACCGCAGAACGCAGTGGTGATGGCCACAAGCAGGCTGGTTGACAGAAGCAGCCAGTTGCGCGTGCGTTTCAGGTTCACGCCAAGGTTCTGTGCGTACATGTCACCCAGCAGCAGTGCGTTCAGGGGCTTTATGAGCAGCACCGCAATGACCAGACCCGCTGCTGTGAACATGCACAGCACCGGCAGGCGGCTCAGTGTCACCCCGCCGAAATTGCCCATGCCCCACATGGTGTATGAATGGACGCCCTCGGCCGTCGAAAAAAAATTGAGCAGTGAAATTGCAGCCGATGTCAGATAACTGACCATGATGCCCGCAATGAGCAGCATGACCGGGTTGCGCAGTCTGGATGACAGCAGCAGTATAAGTCCGGTCACGGCCAGAGCACCGGCAAATGCGCCCGCAATGACTGAGACCGATGCCCCCAGAGTCATGCTGCCTACAGTCAGATTGCCACCGAACGCCATCATGACCAGCGCCACTCCAAGTCCGGCGCCGCCGTTTATGCCCAGTATGTCAGGGCCGGCCAGAGGATTGCGGAATGCAGTCTGCAGCATGAGACCTGACGCCGCCAGGGCCGATCCCGCCAGCATGGCGGTTATGGCTGACGGCAGGCGTGACTGCCTTATTATGAAATCCCAGCTTCCGTTGCCGCATCCGCCGGCAAAAAGCGACCTGAATACACTGCCGGTGGGAATGCTCACCGTGCCAAGGCACAGGCAGCACATGAACAGCAGCAGGATTGCCGCTGACAGCAGAATGCATAGGTTTTTCGACTTCATACCGATTACAAAGTTAGTGAAAGATGTCATGGAAACCGACAGGATTTTTTACTTTTGCCTTCAGAAACATCAATTAAAATATACAGCTATGAAGAAGATCCTTTTTATGGCAGCAGTAGCCGCCATGTTTTCAGTGAATGCAAACGCACAGTTCGGATTCGGCGCCCCGCAGCAGCAGAACGCGGAACCCAAGGCTCCTGAACTGGAATATGTGGTACGCCTGAACGTAAGCCTGGGCCAGGCTTTCACTGTCGGTGACAACGGCAAGGGCACACGTACCGTCATTCCCATTACCGGCGGCACATTTGAGGGTCCGGACATTAAGGGTGAGGTCCTTCCCGGCGGTGCTGACTACCAGCTGGCAGTTGACGGCCGCAATGAAGTTGAGGCAATCTACTGCATACGCACTGATGACGGTGTAAGCATTCATGTCCGCAACACCGGTATAATCAAGATGGGACAGGGCGGCATGTATTTCCGCTGCGCCCCCAAGTTCGAGGCCCCCAAGGACAGCAAGTACGCCTGGATGAACGACTGCCTGTTCCTGTGCCAGCCCGGTTTCGGTGCAGGCGGCGGAATCACTCTTGATGTGTGGAAGGTCAAGTGATTGCAGCTTGCAGGAAAAAGAAACGGCCGGAAAGTCTCCGGCCGTTTCTTTTTCCTGCAAGTCATATCATTCGGCACGGTACTGGGTGGGAGTCATGCCGGTGTGGTTCTTGAAGAAGCGGAAGAAGAATGACTGGCTGGGGAAATTCAGCTGGGCCGATATCTCCTTTATAGTCATGTTGGAATGGCGCAGCATGTTCTTGGCATCCAGAATGAGCAGTTCGTTCAGCCAGTCCGGTACGGAGCGGCCGCTGCATTCCTTTATTATCTTGGAAAGGTATTTGGGCGTCACGCACAGCTTGTCAGCATAATAGCCCACAAGATGTTCCCGTGCATGGTCAGTTATAGCCAGTTTCATGAACTGTTCCAGCATCTGGCGCTGCCGTGTGGTGCGCAGCGGCGATTCCAGGTCCTCCTTCTTCTTCGATGCGGCCAGGAATCCGGCAAACTGGTAGAAGACCGATGATATCAGGCCCCCTATGCATTCGCGCGTGAAATGCGGCTGGGCGCGCGCAATGTCAAGAAGAAGGTCCACGTACTTGCGCAGCAGGTCAGCTTCATCGGCAGACAGGTGCATGCATGGGTCGCGCAGAACTTCAATGACCTCCACCAGGAATTTGGTGGGGTCAATCCCTACACTTGATATGAAGTCAGCCGATGCGCAGATTATGGTGAAGCGCTGGCGGCCGACCTGCTGTTCGGGGCGGGTTATTGTGGCAATGTTTCCGGGGGTTATGAGCAGCAGCGTACCTGATGTGAGATGGTATCTGGTCAGGTTCACGGTGCAGTCCATGCTGCCCTCCACGCAATATGCCGCAAGGTAGCAGTCAATGCGGAAAGGGTACTGCAGGTGATTGTACTGCGGCATGTCCGAAAGTCGGGAAATGAAGAAATCGTCACCTATTCCTACCGATGCTCCAGACGGAACCATGCTCTGAATGTTCGACGGAGTGACGGATATTTGTGATAAAGAACTCATGATTGTGTAACTATTTGCGCCAAAAGTAATACAATTTTGCAAATTGTTCATTTATTTGTTGGAACTTTCGTCCAAAAGATACAAGATGTGTATTAAAATGTTTGTTCTTATAAGCAGCCAGGATGTAATTTTGCACCGCATTTTCAAAAGGATGGAAATATGAAATCATATCAACTGCTTATCTGTGCCGCTGCGGTCCTGTTCACCACCGTTCCGCTCAGGGCCCAGACCGTGCTCACACTTGAGGAGTGCAGGGCCATGGCATTGGAAAACAACGGCCAGTCCAAAATTGCAAGGGAGAAGGTCAATGCCGCCGAATATGACAGCAAGGCTGCATTCGCCAATTACCTGCCCAAGGTTTCGGCCACTGCCATGTACCTTCACAACAGTGACAACATAAACCTTATAAGCCAGGAAAAGCAGGAAAGGCTGGCTGCGGTAGGCACGACCGGCGTGGGACTTACGGGCTCGCTCATATCGGACCCCGATTTCATGACGCTTTACCTGAACGATCCGTCGCTCAGGAACGTGGCCAACTATATTGTGGGCAAGATGTCCGATGAAGACATTGAAGGGCAGCTGAACCGTATCGGACAGGACCTGGCCGATGACCTTACGCTTGATATACAGAACATATATGTAGGCCTGGTAAGTGTACAGGAACCCATTTATGCGGGCGGTAAGATACGTGCCTACAACAGGGTCACGGCATATGCAAAGGAACTGGCTGAAACCCAGTTGGGCGGTGAGGACCAGAAGGTGCTGGTCACCGTTGACGAAGCCTACTGGCAGATAGTTTCTGTAGCCAACAAGCTGCGTCTTACGGAACGCTATGTGGAGCTGCTGCGCCAGATGGACGCCAACGTGGAAATCATGAAGAATGAGGGCGTTGCCACCGCATCGGACCAGCTGTCAGTCAAGGTCAGGCTGAATGAGGCTGAAATGAGTCTTGTCAAGGCGCAGAACGGTCTGGAACTTTCAAAAATGCTGCTGTGCCAGCTGTGCGGACTGGAACTGGATTCCCAGATCACTCTTGCTGACGAAATGAACGAGACGCTTGACATTCCGCTGGACCGCGTCATGTACACCAGGGAGGACCTTTATGAGAACCGCCCCGAACTGAAGAGCCTTCAGCTGGCTGTCAGCATGTATGACGAAAAGGCCAACATAGTAAGGGCTGATTTCCTGCCCACCGTTGCGCTTACCGGCAACTATATCCTGACAAACCCGTCAGCAAAGGACGGTCTTGAAACAAAGTTCGGCGGCATGTGGAACGTGGGTGTAATGGCATCGGTTCCAATCTTCCATTTCGGTGAGGGCATGAACAAATACCGCAGGGCAAAGTCCGATGCGCTTCTCACCCAGTACCAGCTTGATGACGCCAGGGGAAAGGTGGAACTCCAGGTCACGCAGTATGAAAAGAAGATAGCCGAATCGGATTCGCGTCTGGAAATGGCCCTGCGCAACATGGAGAACGCTGAAGAGAACCTGCGCATTGCCAACATCGGATTCGCTGAAGGCGTTGTGGAGTCGTCGACCGTACTTGCCGCGCAGACCGCATGGCTGCAGGCGCACAGTGAGGAGATTGATGCACGCATTGACCGCATAATGGCCACAGTCTATCTGCGTCAGGCTACAGGTCAGTTGGAAAATGGAAAGTAAAATTCGAAAAGATATGGACAACAGAACACAGAGATTGAACATTGTGCTTTCACTTGTCTGCTTTGCAGTGGTGATAGCAATAGTCTGTACGGTCGGTATCCTGACATCAAGACATCAGGAAACGGAATTCGTGCAGGGTCAGGCCGAGGCTTCCGAATACCGCGTTTCCAGCAAGGTGCCGGGCCGCATTGCCAGGATTCTGGTACAGGAGGGACAGGCTGTAAAGGCCGGTGACACGCTGGCAATCCTTGACACCCCTGACATTGACGCCAAACTGGCCCAGGCCGAGGCTGTGAAGAATGCAGCCACAGCCCAGAACGCCAAGGCCCAGAAAGGTGCGCGTGAAGAGCAGATACAGGGTGCTTATGAGCTGTGGCAGAAAGCCAAGGCCGGACTTGAGATATATGAGAAGTCATACCGCCGTGTGGAGAACCTGTTCGGTCAGGGTGTGGTGAGCGAACAGAAGCGTGATGAGGCCAAGGCCCAGTATGACGCTGCCGTAGCAACGGAAAAGGCCGCCAAATCACAGTATGACATGGCTGTGAACGGTGCTGAAAAGGAAGTGCGTGACATGGCCGAGGCACAGATGCACCAGGCTGAAGGCGTTGTGGCCGAAGTCAACGCATACATTGAGGAAACCATACTGCTGGCAACGCTTGACGGTGAAGTCAGTGAGATATTCCCCATGGTGGGCGAACTGGTAGGCACCGGTGCGCCAATCATGAACATTGCCGTCATGGATGACATGTGGACCACGTTCAACGTGCGTGAGGACCTGCTCAAGGACATGACCATGGGTTCCGAATTCCAGGCCTATGTGCCCGCGCTTGACCGTGACATCAAGGTCAGGGTCACATACATGCGCGACCTTGGTTCATATGCCGCATGGAAGGCCACCAAGGTGATGGGACAGTATGACCTGAAGACATTTGAAGTCCGTGCCGTACCTGAAGAAAAGGTCGGTGACCTGCGTCCCGGCATGACAGTACTCATCAGGAAGTGAACATGAAACTGAAAGATAGCGGAGTTCTGGCCATAGCCTGCAGGGAGATTGGAAGAATGGTCTCCAGGCCGCTTTACGGGCTCAGTATGATACTGGCTCCGCTGTTCTGCTATATCTTCTTCACCACTCTTATGAAGGAGGGCCTGCCCCAGGAACTGCCGGCAGGCGTGGTCGATGAGGACAATTCATCGGTCTCAAGGAATATCCTGAGGAATCTGGACGCATACCAGCAGACTGCAATCGTAAGGCAGTATTCCAGTTTCGCCGATGCGCGTGAAGCCATGCAGAGGGGTGAGATATACGGTTTCTTCCACATTCCGCGCGGTCTGGAGCATGACGCCAGCAGCCAGAACCAGCCACAGATAGCGATATACACAAATTCCACATATCTCATTCCGTCATCGCTGCTGTACCGCGACATGAAGACCATGGCGGTCATGGCATCGGCCGGAGTGGGGCGCCAGGTGCTCATTGCCCGCGGCGCCGGTGAGGATCAGGCCATGGGATTCCTGCAACCCATAAAGATGGACATGCATGCGCTGGGGAATCCGTATCTGAACTATTCGGTATATCTGTCCAACACCCTGCTTCCGGCAATACTGGTGCTGCTGGTGCTCATGATAACCTGTTTCTCAATACATACCGAGGGCAAGGACGGCACCGCCGCGCAGTGGATGGACATGGCCGGCGGCAGCGTGCTCAAGGCCGTCAGCGGCAAACTGCTGCCCCAGACCCTTCTGTTCTCGCTCATGGCGCTGGTCTATCTGGTAATACTGTACTGCATACTGGGCTTTCCGCATGAGAACGGCATATGGCCCATGGCGCTGGCATCGTTCCTGCTCATTCTTTCGTCACAGGGATTCGCCGTGTTCATAGCGTCGGCCATACCCTCACTGCGCTGGTCGCTCAGCCTGTGCACTCTGTGGGGCGTGCTTTCAATACCCATCAGCGGTTTCTCATTCCCCGTCATGGGCATGCCTGACGCGCTCCAGGCCCTGTCATACCTGTTCCCGCTGCGCTATTATTTCCTAATCTATGTGGACCAGGCCCTGAACGGAATACAGTTCTTCTATTCGGCATGGTTCTATGTGGCTCTTGTGCTGTTCATGCTCATGCCGCTTACGGACATCTGGCTGTTGAAGAAGACGGCTTACAAATACACTTATCTTGAATAACATGTGGTTGGGTAATCTGCTTGCAGTCTGCGGGGCTGAAATTAAAAAGGCCGTTTCCGATGCCGGGGTGCTGGTGTTCTTCCTTGTCGTACCCCTTCTGTACCCGTTGCTGTACGCCTATCTCTACGGCCGCGAAGTGGTGCGTGAAGTGCCTGTCGTTGTGGTTGACGACTGCCGCAGCGCCATGAGCCGTGAATTCCTGAGGAAGTCCGATGCCACACCGGACCTCAGGATCATATCCTACTGTTCCGATATGGAGGAGGCCCGTGACCTTATGCACCGCCACAAGGCCTACGGACTGATATACATACCATCGGAATTCCAGGAAACCCTGAATGACGGCCGTCAGGCTACGGTGAGCCTGTACTGTGACATGAGCGGCCTGCTGTATTACAAGGCCCTGCTGAGCGGCTGCACCATGGTGTCGCTGGACATGAACAGGGACATACAGATGGAGCGTCTGGGCGGACTTACGGCACAGCAGATGGAAGTCCAGACCATGCCGGTTGACAACGAATATGTGACCATGTTCAATCCCGCCAACGGTTTCCAGGGATTCCTCATTCCGGCCGTGCTCATTCTGGTCCTGCAGCAGACCATGGTCCTGGGGGTGAGCATGCTTGCCGGAACCGAATATGAGAAACGCCGCAAGGGGCAGCTTGCACTTGGACCGCAGTACGGCAATCCTCTGACAGTGCTTTGCGGAAAGGCACTGGCCTATCTGACGGTGTACTTTGCCGTATCGGCCTACGTGCTGTGTCTGGTGCCCTGCATGTTCCATATGCCGCAGCTGTGGCAGCCGTCCACGCTGCTCTCCTTCATCACGCCTTTCCTGCTGGCCAGCGTGTTCTTTTCCATCACCCTGTCTTCACTTGTCAGGGACAGGGAGTCATGCTTCCTGCTGTTCGTGTTCGTTTCCGTTCCGCTCATATTCATGTCCGGAATTTCATGGCCCACATCGAACATGCCGGCCGTGTGGCGCTATTTGGCGCAGCTGTTCCCGTCAACCCATGCCGTGAACGGGTTCTGCCGCATTGGTACATCGGGTGCGCTGCTGCGTGACGTGATGCCGGAATACACCCGCCTGTGGCTGCTGGCCGGAGCGTATTTCATGACAGCACTGGCCTTATGCATAAGGCGCTACCGTTCCGCCCGCATGCCGGAACAGGCCGGGACAGTTCAGAAATCAGTATCCAGTATGTAGGGTGTGCCGCTGGCGGTTATGCCGCAGCCGCTCACGGTGAAGTGGCTGCTGTAGCCGTTGTTGTAGAACGTCACCCTGGCGCGGCCGTCGCTGTCTGTGACCACGTTGGGGTTCCAGTACAGGGTGCGGCGGTAATCAATCTCTCCCCTGACAGGGCCGTCGGGGTATGACGGGGCGTAGAACTGCACCGTTTCAGAATAGCCGGTGACTGTCGTCTCACGCCTGCTCAGGTTGCGTATGTCCTTGTAGGAAAGCAGTTCGTTGTCCTCCTTGATAAGAATATCGACAAGAATGTAATCATTCATGTCGCTGTCCATTTCAAAAGACCAGGTATAGTTGAGATGCCTGCGCGCGTATTCCTCCTCCAGTGGAACAAGATCTTTGAAATGGCCTTTTTTCATGGGCTTGTCATAGACCATAATGCTCTTCACGTCAATCATGTCTATCATCCATGGTTCGTCAAACGGCTTCTTGTCAAGGAGCGTGGTCGAATTATGAACATAGAAATACGGTTTTCTGCGGAAGAAGTAATTCTTTTCCAGGAACCAGTCACGGAGATCTCCGGTAAATTCGCCCTTGTCAAGTTCTTCTTCCGCATCCTTGGTGACATCCCAGGTATGGAAAGTGTCATAGTCAATGAAACGGCGCCGGGCTTCAATGTCAACGTCGTCAAGCACTATGCCTTCGTCAATATTGACAATGTTCCTGTACTCTTCTCCAAATCCTATGCTGTCTTTGGCAATGTCATGGCGTTTCCATGTGCGGTCTGAGAGGTCCTTCTCTACTATGTCAATGGATCTCGATTCAGGCACAATGGACCGTTCGAACTTGATTCTGGTCAGTGTGGGGTACTCCAGTTTCCCCTTTCTGTTCCATTTGACCAGCGATATGGAGAAACGCGCCTTACCGTAGAAGTCGCTTACGTCAAAGCCGAAATATCCGGTGGTGTCAGTGGTGTATTCGAACTGTTCGAACCTTGTCTTGTCCTTGGGGGTGAGTGTGGACATCACATTGACATTTGGCAGTTTCTCACGGGTCGCGTAAGACAGCAGCCAGCCGTTCATGGTCAGGCTGTCCTCAACGCGGTGCTGCTCCCTCCAGCCGGCCTGGCCGGTCATGGTGCGCCATTCGTAGCGCTCCCAGCCCTGAACCAGCGTGAGCAGGTCCATGGCGCGGTGGTGCAGTTCGTCATCAGACTCCATGTACCATGACGGGTTCTGTATGTAGCCCCTCAGGTCCGATGAAAGCAGCAGATTGGTCATTATGTTGTCCGTGTTGCCGGAACCGTACTCTTCAATGTCACGCACGGACAGGCAGAAACGGTCGCGTATGGGAGCGCCATTCTGGTCCGTAAGGCGCAGGTTAAGGATTTCAGGCATGAAAGGTATGCCGTACAGGCTGTCTGTGAAGACTTCTATCCTGGGTGCCGTGAAACTGGCGTTGCTGTGGAACAGGCTGCGTGATGACAGTACCATACCCTCTTTGCTGTACAGTGTCAGGCGGCACACGCCAAGCGGCCAGCTGCTGGCGTCAAGGCTTACCTGCATGCTGTCGGCGCCCGCTATCTTCGAGAAGTGGACCACTTCGCCGCGGCAGGTCACCACTACGCCTATCTCCTCTTCGCTGCGGTCTGGCGTACGATAGGCCATTGCCTTCAGGGTGCTGTCCGTACGTTCGGAAACTATCATCGAATAACCGGACCTTACGGCGCGCGGTAGGGTGACGCGGCGACTCTCACCGTCCCAGCTCACGAACTGGGCCTGTGCGCCGGAACGCCGGTCGCGGGTGAACGTTATTGAACCCATGCCGTCATGGACGGTTGACACGGTATCAGCACCATCAACCAGTATGAGCTGGCCGTCCAGGCCCAGGCCGTCGGGGCCGGTGGCCTTGAACGCCACGTTGCAGGGAAGGCCCTGCACTATGTCGCCGCCCTCGGGGTAGAAGGCTACCTCTATGTCACGCTTCTGGACATCGGTCTCTTCACGCACGGAGAAATACTCCTTATTCCTACTATCGGTATCATGACGGACCTCGGACTTGTTGTATTCGCCATCATGCCGGGGTTTCGTATATACCGGGAGTATTCGTGAGAACAGGGCTTCCTTTGGAAAGTCCAGCTGGTTCTGGGTGTACGCCCGTATCTCATAGAAACCGCTGGGGTAGTTCAGCATGCCGCGCTGCTGCCGGGCCTGACTGGTGGAGGGGTCAATGAGCGAAAACACGCCATCGGCCTGGCCGGCAACCACTTTCAGCTTGAGCGATTCGCAGATATAGCCGTCAGGGGCTATCAGGTCCACGTACAGCACCTTGCTGGGCGCACGCTGCAGCGTGCTGGCATGCGTCACGAATGCCTTGAACCATATGTTCTCACCCTGGAAGTACGCGCTGTTGTCAAACTCCAGGTACACCTTCTCCTGCGGGAAGATTGAGTTGAACTGGTGTATGTTGCCGGCCCACATGCGCAGGGTGTCCTCGACAGGAGGCCGGTTCTCGTCAGGGTCATAGATTATTGGAATGTATCTCCACCTGCGGGACAGGTGCTCAACGTAGTTTGTCGTCGGATTCGCCCACCAGGACGCATCGACCTTATCAAGTACAATTACTGCATTGAAACCATCCTTGTGGCCCCTTTCCCTTATCAGCTTTTCAACCATGGCATCTATGTAATCCCTTCCGCTGCTTGTCTCGGCATCGGCAATCTCAGAAAGGTAGCCTTTCTTTGGCAGGTCCTTCCATACCGTGTAGACGCCGGGTTTGTTCTCTTCTTCAAAGAACACCACGTCATCAGGCCTGACATATACCGGCTTTCCGGCGTTGCGGTCCTTCCTTGCTGATGCACGGTCCTGGGCACAGGCCCCGCGGACTGAAGCAAGCAGCAACACTGACAGGATTACAAGATGCAGTCTTTTCATATGTTATTGCATATTCGGATCCCAGACTGGGCGGATGGGTCTTTCATACTCTCTGACCGCATCTTTGAATGGATCATCATCGTCCGGTGAAACATAAAAGAAGGTATATGGTCGAAAATATCCATAGAAATCCGGCTCATTTTTCAGAGTGCCTGACCAATGGGGAGTGTCATTTATAGTTATCGTGTGGCCGTTGCCTGAAAATGTAACGTGTTCCACCATTCCATTTTCCGCATTAAGCCCAAATTGTTTCTCGCATGCTGCCAGTTCTTCAAATTCTGCTTTTGTCGGCATTCTCCACTTGTCGCCCAACAAATAATGGGCTACATCATATTTGGTTCCGCTTATTTCTTCTCCAATGTTATAATAACTATTGTCTGTTTCATTCCAGTATATGTATGTGGCCCTTTTGCCGGTTCCGTTTGAAACAAGATGTCCCCATGCATATTCTGCTCCCACTTCTTCCGGTGAAGCCGCTTTGAGATCCCTGTCAGCCCAAATTACAGACAGGCCAAGGTCTACTT
>JAKSIS010000015.1 GCA_024398665.1 Bacteroidaceae bacterium | reverse complement strand
CACACAATTCCAGATAGCCGTTTCAATGACTCCCCACTAAATTTCCACTGAGCCTTTGCTTCGCAAAAGGCGCCCTCCGGGCGGCGGTTCGAACCGCGGAGACCGGAGGAACGGATCTGGTATGTCAGTCAAACACGTACAGCTGCGACGGTGTAGTCCGTTTCAGGGCGCACAGCTGGACGTCCTTGCCGGGGATGATACCGACTGAACGCAGTTCGTATTCGACTGTCTTGTAGGCTATCTCAGGATGGTTATTCTCACCGCTCAGGTGGCACAGCCATATGTATTTGAGTTCAGGAGTCATGTTCTCAACCAGGAAACGGGCTGTGGTACGGTTGCTGAGATGTCCCAGGGGACTGACTATGCGGTCTTTCAGGAACTTGGGATAATTGCCCATTCTGAGCATCTCCTCATCGTAATTGGCCTCCATGACAAGGTACTGCGCCTGGAGTATGTATGATGATACCGTATCGGTGATATGCCCAAGGTCTGTCACGAAACAGAACACCTTCTCCCCCACTTCAATCTTGTACCCCACGTTGTCCGTTCCGTCATGGGGAACTTCAAACGGGGTGATACGGAATTCATGGAACTGGAACGGAACTTCCTTTTCCACATAATGCACGCTGCTGCACAGTTTTTCAGTCATGCAGTAGTTGTTGTTGATTCCGATATGTGTTTCACGCGTGGCATAAACCGGTACGGCGCATTTTTCACCCAGGTGGCCAAGTGCCTTGATATGGTCAGCATGGTCATGGGTCACGAAAACTGCCATGATCCGTTCAAAGGGTATGCCCACATCCTTGAGATAACCCTTTATCTGCTTTACAGGTATGCCTGCATCAATCAGAATCGCATGTTCTTCGGTGCCAAGACAGTAGCAGTTTCCGCTGCTTCCGCTTGACAGACTCATAAAATAGGTTTTCATTTTTATGTCGTTTATTTTCTTCCATAACAAAGTGTTTCATGAGAATCAGAACGGATAACCCACCGCAAGGTGGAATGCTAAATCGCGTTTAAGGTTGGGATGAACCAACGGTATACGCTGATAGAGTGTCTCACCTGCAGGATTGAAGGCCTTCATGCCACCGTCAAGCCTCAGTATGAGAAAATTCAGATCCATTCTCAGGCCCATACCGTAGGAAATGGCTATCTGCCTGTAGAACGTGTCGAATGAGAAACAGCCGCCCGGCTGTTCGGCATAGTCCCTTATTGTCCATATGTTGCCCGCATCGGCAAATATGGCACCGTTCAGTTTCCAGAACAGTTTGGAACGGTACTCAAGACTGGCTCCAAGCTTAATGTCACCGGACTGCTTGATATAGTCAATGCTCCTGTCAGTGCCTTTGTATGTGCCAGGACCCAGTTCACGTACTGCCCAGCCTCGGACACTGTTGGCGCCGCCTGAAAAATAGCGTTTTTCAAACGGCAGGCTGGTCGAATTTCCATAAGGTACGGCAAGTCCGTATTCGAAATGCAGCACAAAGTTGTCTATCGCATCCAGACGCCAGTTGGCGGTGAAAGAGAAATCATGTTTGGCATACTGGGCGAAAGCGATATTCATCAGTTCATACTGACCGGCTTCATTCTTTGATGCCCCTGTCAGTCCTGATACCCAGTTGAACATGTTGCCCGATGTCTCCACACCCACACGTACGGAATACTGGAACGGCGACACGGCATTGGACTTTGCATTCGAATAGTAGAATGTGTAACCTATCTTGGTGAGAAGCAGGTTCTCGTAGTTGTATTTCAGGATTGATGTGGCCGATGTGACCTGATCCAGGTAGTTTGTCCTGAAATGGTCCGATATCCATGGCACGACAAGGTAGTTCAGATCAACCACGTCAAGGCGGTGCTGCCTGCGCCATCCGTCACTCCACAGATAGGCCCATCCGGCTGAAAAGTTGGTCTTCTGGAATTCAGGACGTTTCTGTGTGTTGGCCCTGAGACTGAACTGTGACGTGGCCTGACTGCGGCGCTGAAGTTCCTGAGTCATGAACGGCACCAGGAATTCAGGGAAATCCAGATCAGCCTCAATACCGTACTCCAGATATGTATCACCCGTATAGCCTGGCAGGTTGCTGATTGATTCATATGCCCCGCGCAGTTTCAGTGTCAGCTGTTCGGCGCCACGGAACAGGTTCCTGTTGGCGAATGACAGCGATGCAGCCGCGCCCAGGTCACCGGCAGTGTTTGTGCCTTCAACTTCAAAGCTGAACGAATGCTTGGGCCTGGTCACCAGCCATACATCGGCCTGCAGCCTGTCGTGCGTGTCAGGTACCGGCGAAAACAGGACATTGGTATATTTGAGCAGTCCCAGACGCGAGAGTGACGTATAGGTCTTTGATATCGAATCGGAATTGTACAGCATGCCGTCACGCAGGAATGAGTGGCTGGCCAGTATTTCGGGCCTGATGGCAGGACAGTCAAGCTGTAAGTCATACCTGATTCTGAAGCCGTCACAGCTGTCAGTCTTCATCCCCTCAGTACGGCTCTGCGAATAGTTCGGGCTGTCTGTGAAAATGTAGTTTATGTCACTTACGGTATACTGGGTATGCTGGCGCGACGTTCCGTTTTCACCCGTACCGGCACCGGCTACAATCATATGCAGGCCCACATCAGTGCTGTTGATTGCCGTGTCGGCGACAAAAGTCACGAAATCCTTGTTGAAGCGGTAGTAGCCGTGACGGTGCACCAGTTCGACTATGCGTTCACGTTCGTCATCAAGTATTCCGGCATCCAGATTCATGCCCTCATGAAGGAGTGACTGTGATGAATTGTCGCGGATGAGAATGGAAATCACGCTGTCTTCAACTGTTGAAGTAACACTGCTTACAGTGTACACTTTTCCCGGGTCAAGCAGATATCGGACTGAAGCCTTCGGTTTCCTGGAATAAACGGTTGAACTTGACACGCCCGCTTTCAGATATCCGGCATTGACAAGGGCGCGCTGCATGTCCTTGACTGACGTAAGGGTAAGAAGCGAGTCGTATACCACAGGTTCCTCTCCCAGATTCCTCAGGACACGGTTAAGTCCGATGTCAGTATTGCGTCCCGACAGGGAATAAAGTCTGAGTGGAAGACGGAAGAGCCCAAGCCAGCGGGAATTGGGGTACTGGTACGAATACCCGCTGCAGTCGGGCACATCGGCATTCCTGTCAGTTGAAACTATCTCTACACGGTCCAGCAGATACTGCCCTGAAGGCACGTATTTGTACACGGAACATGAAGCCAGAACGCTCATGCAGGCCACCAAGAAGATAATGCCGGATAATTTCCTGTTCATATTCCTATGCAGTTGTCTAATCTACAAAGATACTGAATTAGCACCGCCTTTTGAAATTTGCCGGGTAAATTTATTTATCTTTACGACACGAAATAACAAGAGAATGCTGAGCAGGAACGACATCAGAACCATAAAGAGCCTGGAGCAGAAGAAGTTCCGCATTGAAACAGGACTGTTTGCCGCTGAAGGCCACCGTCTTGTGAATGATCTTCTCGGCCATTTCCACTGCGTTCTGGCCGCAGCCACAGACGAATGGATTGCAGAGAACCGCAACATAAAGGCCGACAGGGTCGAGTGCGTGAGCAGGGACGAACTGCGCAAGGCCAGTCTCATGCAGAACCCGCAGGACGTTCTGGCGCTGTTCAGGATTCCGCAGTATTCAACTTCTCTCAGCAAAGCCGCATCGGAAGGTCTCGTGCTGGCTCTTGACGACATTCAGGACCCGGGCAATCTTGGAACGATAGTAAGGATAGCTGACTGGTTTGGAATAAGGGACGTATTCTGTTCCACCGGAACGGCCGATATCTACAACCCCAAATCCGTCCAGGCCACCATGGGCGCCATAGCCCGCGTCAGACTGCATTACATGGACCTTGCCGCAGAACTTGAAAGCATGCCGTGCAGCATTCCAGTCTACGGAACCCTGCTTGACGGCACTGACATGTACACAAAGGAACTGACAGCCAACGGTGTGATTGTCATGGGCAATGAAGGCAACGGGATAAGCCGCAGAATCAGGGACAGAGTGTCGGAAAAGCTGTACATCCCCTCCTGGCCTCAGGGTGCAGAGACATCCGAATCGCTGAATGTGGCCGTTGCAACGGCCATAGTCTGTTCAGAGTTCCGGCGCAGGTTCAGGGCCTGATTTCAGAACACGTATCCTGTGACGGCGTTCCAGCCTGTTGCCGTACACAGCCAGAATGGCGCCACGCGTGTCAGTCGTATCAATGTAATTTATAGAACCGCGTATCTGCTTGAAAGGTCTTATAGAATCCAGAACCAGAGAAAGTGACACCGGCCCCGATTCACGCATCAGGGTGTCGCACGTCCATATGCTGTCAGTGTAATAGACGCTCATGGCCAGATATGCGGTCTGCGGCACGCTGTCAGAAAGGGAAGTGAAACGCAGTGATGCGTCCCACCTCACCGTGTCGCTGCGGTGGAAAGTGGTGTCCTCAGGTACGGTGAATGTCACGCGGTCCATGAATGCCGATGTGTTCAGCAGCATGGTCCTGTCAAGATACCACAAGTCCACGCTGTCACCTGATTCGGTAACGGCAGATTTGCCCGATGCTGCCGAAACGGCATTCTGGGCGGCTTTCCAGTCAACGTCAATCCTGGCATTCAGGCGCTGGTAGACCTTGTACAGTTCCTTTGGATGACGGGTGTACCATACCAGCGACTCATCAAAATATTCCTTTGACACGTCATTGTGTTCATACACCCAGTTAAGGTACGCGTCACGTTCAAAATGGCGTTCCGATGGAAGGTATGAGATGACAGCCTGCGCCAGATGGTAGTCATAGAGGACCTTCTCCATCATTTTCGGGGACATGATGTCATCGGGTCTGTGCACGCGGCATCCTGTCTGCAGCATGAGTACGCCTGACAGCAGCACGGCATATGCCAGTTTACATATCCTTCCCATCAGCAGTGCCTTTTTCATCGGACTCACCGGATTTCTCCTTGTAGACCAGTCCCATATTCACCACCTTGGTGTAGAAGAGCAGCAGTACTATCACACCGCAGGTAATGCACGAATCAGCGAAATTGAAAATGGGGCTGAAGAATATTTTTCCTCCCAGCAGGGGCAGCCAGTCGGGCCAGGTCCACAGCGGGAAATAGAACATGTCCACAACCTTGCCGTACAGGAACGGGGCGTAGCCTTCACCGAATGGGACCAGCGATGCAGTTCCGCCGGGACCGACAGTGCTTTCGGAGAATATCAGGCCGTAGAACATGCAGTCCAGCAGATTGCCCACCGCACCGGCCACTATCACGGCAACCGTGATTATATACCCGGTGGGGAACCCCCGGTTAATGATTTTTACAAGATACCAGACGAATGCTCCTATGGCGACAATCCGGAACAGGGAAAGGAACAGTTTGCCAATGAACTGCCACCCGAACGCCATGCCTATGTTCTCAACGAACAGTATCTTGAACCACGGGGTGATTTCCATGCAGTCCCCTATGGCCATATGCGTCTTGATCCGGATCTTTATAACCTGGTCAATGACAAGCAGGCACAGCACTATTGCAAGCGCAAGACGCCCCTGATGTGTGCGTCCGTCCTTCTCCATAGAATCATTCGCCATACCCTGTCAGCGTTTGTTCTGCTTTGCCTCAATGCAGAGCGTTGCATGAGGAACGGCGCGCAGACGCTCCTTGGGAATAAGTTTTCCGGTCTCGCGGCATATTCCGTATGTCTTGTTCTCAATGCGGACAAGAGCCGCCTGCAGCGACTGGATGAATTTCAGCTGACGCTGTGCCAGACGCGTTGTCTCCTCCTTGGAAAGCGTGTTGGCACCTTCCTCAAGGACCTTGAATGTTGGAGCTGTGTCATCGGCACTGTTGTTGTCGGTGTTCATGAGAGCGGCCTTCAAAGCATCATAATCCCTCTGGGCCATTTCAAGTTTTTCATTGATGAGAACGCGGAATTCCTCAAGTTCCTCATCCGAATAGCGGTTCTTCTCTGCCATAATTATTGGTTTTGGGTTATTGTAGGTTATTGTTTGGTAATCTGCAATTTGAATGAATACTCATCAAACGATATGTCTGATCCTTCAGCCATGCCGGGCACCAGTTCAATTGAATTTGCCAGCACCTGGGCCTTGATCCAGTCCTCATATTCCCGGACTGCGGCATCGGTCTCAGGAGCGGATGACAGACGTACGGCAATGCGGTCAGTGATGTCAAGTCCTATAAGCTTGCGTTCGTCCTGTATGCGTTTCTTCAGTTCGCGTGCTATTCCCTCACGCTTCAGGGCGTCAGTCAGCTGGATGTCAAGGGCCACAGTGAGAGTGCCTTCGTTCGCCACTACCCAGCCCGGAATATCCTCACTGAATATTTCGACTTCCGATGTATCGACGGTTGCGGGGGTGCCGCCTATGTCAAATGTGAAGCTGCCGTTACGTTCCAGTTCAGCCACATCGGCCTGTGACATGTTCTGGACGGCTGCCGCAACACCCTTCATGAGCGGTCCGAACTTCTTGCCCAAGATTTTGAAGTTGCACTTGACCTTCTTCACCAGCACGCTTGTTGCACCCTCCACGAATTCCACTTCCTTGACATTGACCTGGTCACGGATAAGCTCCATGACAGGTTCAAGATGTGAACGCAGTTCAGAGGTAACGGGTATGAGTATCTTCTGGAGCGGCTTGCGGACATTGATCCTGACATCGTCACGCTTGCGCAGGGCCAGAACCATTGATGTCAGTTTCTGGGCAAGTTCCATGCGTGTCTCCAGTTCCTTGTCCACAAGACTGCTGTCGCATTCCGGATACTTAGCAAGGTGCACCGATACCGATGAGTCAATGCCGGTGACTCCGTTCAGGTCACGGAACAGGCGGTCGGCATAGAACGGTGCTATGGGGGACATCAGCCTTGAAACGGTCTCAAGACAGGTGTAAAGTGTCTGATATGCGGCCAGCTTGTCATCACTCATCACACTGCCCCAGTAGCGGTCACGTGTAAGATGGACATACCAGTTGGACAGGAAGTCATTCACGAAATTGGTGATGAGACGGCCGGCGCGTGTGGGTTCGTAGTCGTCAAGGCTTTCACGGACACCGCTGACGAGTGTGTTCAGTTCGCTCAGAATCCAGCGGTCCATGACCGGACGGGATGCAACGGGAATCTGTTCTGCGCTGTTGTCGAAACCGTCCACATTGGCGTACTGGGCAAAGAACTTGTATGTGTTGTGCAGGGTTCCGAAGAACTTGCGGGTGGTGTCCTTCACGCCTTCTTCGTCAAATTTCAGATTGTCCCACGGCTGCGAATTGGTGATCATGTACCAGCGCAGGGCGTCACTTCCGTACTTTTCAATTGCCTGGAACGGTTCCACGGCATTGCCCAGACGCTTTGACATCTTGTTGCCGTTGCGGTCAAGTACAAGGCCGTTTGAAATGACAGTCTTGAATGACACACCGCCCTTAACCATTGTGGCAATGGCATGCAGTGTGTAGAACCAGCCGCGTGTCTGGTCAACGCCCTCGGCAATGAAATCAGCGGGGAAGACCGTTCCGTTGTCAATGAGTTCCCTGTTTTCAAAGGGATAGTGCACCTGTGCGAAAGGCATGGCGCCGCTGTCAAACCACACGTCAATAAGGTCAAGTTCACGCTTCATGGGACGTCCGGCCTGCGATACCAGAACAATGTCATCAACGTAAGGACGGTGCAGGTCAATCCTGTCATAATTCTCCTGAGTGTAGACGCCGGGCACGAATCCCTTGTCACGGAAGGGGTTGGACTTCATGAATCCGGCCTTCACAGACTTGTCTATTTCGCTGAAGAGCTCCTCAACTGATCCGATGCACATTTCGTCACCGTCATCATTGCGCCATATCGGCAGCGGAGTACCCCAGTAGCGGCTGCGGCTCAGGTTCCAGTCATTGAGGTTTTCAAGCCACTTTCCGAAACGTCCTGTACCTGTCGATTCAGGTTTCCACTTGATGGTTTCGTTCAGGGCCATCATCTTCTCCCTAGCGGCCGATGCCTTGATGAACCAGCTGTCAAGCGGATAGTACAGCACCGGTTTGTCAGTACGCCAGCAGTGCGGGTAGTTGTGGACATGCTTTTCAATCCTGAATGCGCTGCCGTCCTGTTTCATGCGTATGCACAGGTTCACGTTCAGGTCTTCAGCCTTGGATGCGGCGGCCTCATCATACTTGCCGCCCTCATTGAACCTGGGGTCATATGCGTTCTTCACGTATGCGCCCTGATACTGGCCGTACAGTTCCATGTCAACGCACTTTTCCACGAATTCGGGATCAAGTTCGTCAGCAAGCCAGTACTTTCCGGTGAAATCAACCATGGGACGGGTCTCCATCTTGCGGTTGACCATAAACAGTGAAGGTATGCCGGCGGCCTTTGCAACGAATGCGTCATCGGCACCGAATGTGGGTGCTATATGGACTATTCCGGTACCGTCCTCGGTAGTGACATAATCACCCGGGATGACGCGGAAACCGGCGTCACTTGTCTGAATTGTACCGTCATCGGCCTTGAAGACGGGCTTCACCCATGGGAAGAGCTGGCTGTAGTGCATTCCTACAAGATCAGAGCCCTTGTATTCGGCAACTATGCTGTAGGGAATGACCTTGTCGCCCTGGGTATAGCTGTCAAGCGGCAGGTCTGCGCCCTTGGGGTCAAGATAAGCTGACAGGCGTTCCTTGGCCAGAACGATTGTCACCGGCTTTCCGCTGTACGGATTGTATGTGCGGACTGCCACGTAGTCAATCCTGTTGCCTACGCAGAGAGCGGTGTTTGAAGGCAGTGTCCACGGTGTTGTGGTCCATGCCACGAAACACGGCGTGCCCCACCCTGTCATTTCAGGCTTGGGGTCAGCCATGACGAACTGCGCGGTCACCGTGGTGTCCTTTACGTCACGGTAGCAGCCGGGCTGGTTCAGCTCATGGCTGGACAGGCCGGTGCCTGCAGCCGGCGAATACGGCTGTATTGTGTAGCCCTTGTACAGGTATCCCTTGCCGTACAGCTGCTTGAGCAGCCACCACAGCGTTTCAATGTAGCGGTTGTCATAGGTTATGTAGGGATTGTCAAGATCAACCCAGTAGCCGATCTTCTGCGTAAGGTCGCTCCAGTGCTCCTTGTATTTCATGACCTCGGTGCGGCAGTTCATGTTGTAGTCGTCGACCGAAATCTTCTTACCTATGTCCTCCTTGGTGATGCCCAGTTTCTTTTCAACGCCCAGTTCCACAGGCAGTCCATGTGTGTCCCAGCCGGCCTTGCGGTTGACCTGATAGCCGCACATGGTCTTGTAGCGGCAGAACGTGTCCTTGATGGTGCGCGCCATCACATGATGTATGCCGGGCATGCCGTTTGCCGAAGGGGGGCCCTCATAGAATACGAATGAAGGACATCCCTCACGCTCTTTGACACTACGGGCGAAAAGGTCTTCCTTAAGCCAGTCATTCAACACATCCTTACCGACCTGCGACAGGTCAAGTTGTCCACGCTCAGCAAACTTTTTCATCAGATTTATTTGATATTCAAATATTTACAATGCATTCAAGGGGCTTTCCCCTTTAATTTGGCGCAAATTTACTCATTTTAATAATAAGAACCATATTGGCAAGCGGTCAATTTTGAGTAACTTCGCAGCCGGAAAATACAACTGAAGACACGATGAACGTTGCGATAGTCCGATACAATGCCGGAAACATACATTCGGTAATCCATGCTCTGGACAGGCTTGGCATTACGGCCACTCTGACTGACAGCGCTGAAGAGCTGGGTGCTGCCGACAAGGTGATCTTTCCCGGCGTGGGTGAAGCGAGCACTACGATGAAGTACCTGAAACAGCATGGTCTTGACAGGATAATCAGGAATCTCCGGCAGCCGGTTCTGGGAATCTGCCTGGGCCAGCAGCTCATGTGCAGCCACAGTGAGGAAGGCGGTGCCGGCTGCCTTGGAATATTCGATGTTCCGGTACTGCGGTTCCAGCCGTCAAGGCATGAGGACAAGGTTCCGCACATGGGCTGGAATACGATACAGGCATCAGACCCGCTCCTTTTCAAGGGCTTTGACAAACCGGAATTCGTGTATTTTGTACACAGTTTCTACGTCCCGGTCTGCAGCTGGACTGCCGCACAGACGGATTACATAGTTCCGTTCAGCGCGTCACTCCACCGCGACAATTTCTACGCCACACAGTTCCACCCCGAGAAGAGCGGTGCCACAGGCGAAAGGGTTCTGCAAAATTTTCTTGACATCTGACCATAATGGAGATAATACCCGCAATAGACCTGATTGACGGCAAATGCGTCCGTCTTTCCAAAGGTGACTATGATGCATGCAGGACGTACTGCGACAATCCGCTGGAAATGGCCCTGCGTTTTCAGGACGCAGGCCTGAAAAGGCTGCACCTGGTCGATCTGGACGGCGCCCGCAGCAGGCATATAGTGAACTACCGCACGCTTGAGGACATTGCTTCCCACACGGATCTGACAATTGATTTCGGAGGCGGCGTAAAGTCCGATGACGACATGCGCACGGCCTTTGGCAGCGGAGCCGCCATGGTGACAGTGGGCAGTACCGCAGTCACCTGTCCCGACCTCATGATGCAGTGGATAACGGACTACGGCCCTGACCGCATCATCCTTGGAGCCGATGTCCGTGACGGATTCATTTCAGTCAACGGATGGAAGGAGGACAGCGCACTGGCACTCAACGACTTTCTGAAAGACTACACTTCAAAGGGAATCACGCGTGTCCTCTGTACCGACATAAACCGCGACGGCATGCTGCAGGGACCGGCAACGGACCTGTACCGCAACATTCTCAATCAGTTTCCGGACCTGCTGCTGATTGCCAGCGGCGGAGTAAGCTGTAAAGAGGACCTGGAGAACCTGTCCCGTGCCGGACTGCCGTCAGCAATTGTGGGAAAGGCTTATTATGAAGGCCGTATCACCCTTGAACAGCTTTCCGCACTTGCAAACCTGTAAGACTATGCTGGCAAAAAGAATAATACCTTGCCTTGACATCTGCAACGGACGGACAGTCAAAGGTACCAATTTCGTGAATCTCCGTGACGCCGGCGACCCCGTAGAACTGGGCAAGCTGTACAGTCAGCAAGGTGCTGACGAACTGGTCTTCCTGGACATAACAGCATCGTTCGAAGGAAGAAAAACTTTTACAGAACTTGTTGGCCGCATAGCATCGGAGATATCCATTCCGTTCACAGTGGGCGGAGGCATACACGAACTTTCCGATGTGGAGCGCCTGCTGAAAGCCGGAGCAGACAAGGTCTCCATAAATTCAGCCGCGCTGAAGAATCCGGGACTGATTGATGAGATAGCGCTCAATTTCGGTTCACAGGTATGCGTAGTGGCCATTGACGGCAAACAGACACCTGAAGGCTGGCGCTGTTTCCTGAACGGCGGTCGTGTCCCCACTGACCGCATGCTGTTCGAATGGGCACATGAAGCCGCAGACCGCGGCGCCGGCGAAATCCTGTTCACCAGCATGGACCATGACGGAGTGAAGGAAGGCTATGCCAACCCCGCCCTGCGCAGGCTGAGCCGGGAACTCACCATACCCGTCATAGCATCGGGAGGAGCCGGTAAAATGGAGCATTTCCGTGACGCGTTTCTCCTGGGCGAAGCCGATGCGGCGCTTGCCGCAAGCGTTTTTCATTTCGCAGAGATACCGATTCCCGAATTAAAGCAGTATCTTCGCGGATTGAATATATCTGTAAGACTATAAATATACCATAAGATGGAAATCGATTTTGAAAAAATGGGCGGTCTGGTACCCGCAATCATTCAGGACAATGTCACACGCAAGGTCCTGATGCTTGGTTTCATGAACCGTGAAGCGTATGACAGGACCGTTGAAACCGGAAAAGTCACATTCTACAGCCGTACAAGAAAATGCCTTTGGACCAAAGGTGAGACAAGCGGCAATTTTCTCAACGTGAAGGACATCCTTGTTGACTGCGACAATGACACGCTTCTCATCAAGGCACGCCCCGAAGGTCCCGTATGCCATACAGGCGCCGACACCTGCTGGGGTGAAGAGAACAGCACCGATCTGAACTTCCTGTCATATCTGCAGGATTTCATAGACCGCCGTTTCAAGGAGATGCCTGAAGGTTCATACACCACATCGCTTTTCAAGAGCGGAGTCAACCGCATGGCCCAGAAAGTGGGTGAAGAGGCTGTCGAGACAGTCATCGAAGCCACCAACGGAACGGACGACCGCCTGATATACGAAGCATCGGACCTGATATACCACCTCATTGTACTGCTCACGTCAAAGGGACACCGCATAGAGGAACTGGCAACCGAACTGGTCAAACGCCACAAGGAATAAATGGAGATAATAGATTACAGAAACGTTGAGGTCCGCCAGGAGGACATGTTCGTACTGGGCGACGTCACCTTCACTGTCAATGAGGGTGACTTTGTCTATCTTATAGGCAAGGTGGGATCCGGCAAAAGCAGTCTGGTCAAGACTCTTTACGGAGAACTGGACGCCCTCTGCCCCATGCCCGACAGTTACGCGCGGGTGCTGGGTTTTGACCTGACCACGCTCAAGAAGCGCCAGCTGCCCAAACTGCGCCGCCAGATGGGCATTGTGTTCCAGGATTTCCAGCTGCTCACAGACCGCAGCGTTTTTGACAATCTCAGTTTCGTTCTCAAGTCCACAGGCTGGAAGGACAGGAAACTTATACACCAGCAGATATTCCAGGTTCTGGACATGGTAGGCATGGAATCGAAAGGATACAAGATGCCTCATGAACTGTCCGGCGGCGAACAGCAGCGCATATGCATAGCACGCGCCCTGCTGAACAGCCCCAAACTGATTCTGGCCGATGAACCCACGGGCAATCTGGACCCTGAAACCGGCTGTCAGATAATGGAGATTCTGCAGAAGGTTGGCCGTTCTGGCACCACTGTGGTCATGATAACCCATAATCTGCAGTGGCTTGAGCAGTACCCCGGACGCGTGTTCAAGTGCAGCGACCGCAAGCTCATTGCAGACGCCTCCGTTCAGGACTGCGAACCTGAAACGGCTGAATGATAACCATAACACATTACCATAAAAATGAAAGTATTGAAATTCGGCGGAACGTCAGTTGGAAGTCCGCAGAGAATGAAAGACGTATGCTCGCTCATCCTTCAGGACGGGCAGCAGAAACTGGTGGTCCTTTCGGCCATGTCAGGCACCACCAATTCACTGGTTGAAATAGCACAGTACCTGAAAGGCGGCAACAAGCCGGGTGCTGACGATGTCATAAACCGTCTGCGCGCAAAGTATTTCGCACACGTTCCCGAACTGTACGCAAAGGAAAGCAACCGCAAGGTGATTCTTGACTTCCTCGAGGAGAAGTTCACATACCTGCAGTCATTTTCCAAGGAAGGTTTCACCGAAAAGCAGGAAAAGGCCATCCTTGCACAGGGAGAACTCATATCGACCCGTATGGTGACATGTTACCTTCAGGAACTGGGCATCAAAGCCGCACTGCTGCCTGCACTTGACTTCATGAAGACCGATGCTGACGGCGAACCGGACATGAACTTCATCAGGGAAGGTGCCGCGAAAGCTCTTGATGCGGCCCCCGGCATGCAGATATACATTACGCAGGGATTCATCTGCCGCAATGCGGAAGGTGACATTGACAACCTGCAGCGCGGCGGCAGCGACTACACCGCATCAATCCTGGGCGCTGCCATAAAGGCCGATGAGATACAGATATGGACAGACATTGACGGCATGCACAACAATGACCCGCGCATTGTCGACAAGACCAGCCCTGTACGCCACCTGCACTTTGAAGAGGCTGCCGAGCTTGCTTATTTCGGAGCCAAGATTCTGCACCCCACGTGCATACAGCCTGCAAAGGCGGCAAACATACCCGTCCGTCTGCTGAACACCATGCAGCCCGACGCCCCCGGAACGCTCATAGACAACCGTTCCGAACTGAACCGCATCACAGCCGTAGCGGCCAAGGAGAACATCACCGCCATCAAGATCAAGTCAAGCCGCATGCTTCTGGCACACGGCTTTCTGAAGAAGGTGTTCGAAGTTTTCGAAACCTACCGCACTTCAATTGACATGATATGCACATCGGAAGTGGGTGTATCCATGTCAATTGACAACACGCGCAACCTTGACGAGATTGTACGCGAACTGAAGAAATACGGCACTGTAACCGTAGACAGCGGCATGTGCATAATATGTGTGGTCGGTGACATGGACTGGGAGAATCTGGGATTCGAATCACGCGCACTGGATGCTCTTGCCGACATACCTGTACGAATGATTTCATACGGCGGCAGCAACTACAACATTTCATTCCTGATCAGGGAGGATGACAAGAAGAAGGCCCTTCAGCGCCTGAGCGACGTTCTGTTCAACGGCAGGAACTGAAACATATGCAGACTCCGTACTACGAATATGATCTGGGGCTTCTGGAAAGCACCCTGGCTGCCATTGACCGCGCAGTGGCCGGTGAAAGGGACTGGCATGTCCACTACGCCATAAAGGCCAATGCGAACCCGCTGCTGCTGCCGCTCATAAGACAGCACGGGCTGGGTATTGACTGCGTGAGCGGAGGCGAAATCAAGGTGGCGCTTGACGCCGGATTCGACGCTTCACAAATAGTCTTTGCCGGCGTCGGTAAAGCCGACTGGGAGATAGACCTGGCTCTGGAAAGCGGAATAGCATGCTTCAACGTGGAATCCGAAGCTGAACTTGACGTGATTGAGGAACGTTGCCGTCTTCTTGACAGGAAGGCGCACATTGCCTTCCGCGTAAACCCCGATGTCGATGCCCACACACTGGCCGGAATCACCACAGGCAAGGCTGAAAACAAGTTCGGAATTGAGATACCCATGCTGCGGCCCATCATCAGGAAGGCTCTGGAAAGCCGGTATCTGGTGTTTGAAGGACTGCATTTCCACATAGGTTCACAGATTACTGACATGGGACCGTTCATACAGCTGTGCGACAAGGTCAACCAGTTGCAGGACAGCCTGGAAGAGGAAGGAATCAGGCTGAACATCATCAATGTGGGCGGCGGTCTGGGGGTTGACTATGACAATCCATTGCAGAACATGATTCCTGATTTCCAAGCGTATTTTGACGTTTTCAGGAACCGCCTGAACCTGCGTCAGGGACAGCAGCTGCACTTTGAACTGGGGCGCGCCGTGGTGGCACAGTGCGGACGGCTCATTACACGGGTGCTCTATGTCAAGCAGGGTACTGTCAGGAAGTTCGCCATTGTCGATGCCGGATTCACCGACCTGATACGTCCCGCATTCTACGGGGCGCACCACAGCATTGTAAACCTCACATCACACGGCGAACCTGAAAAATATGATGTCGTAGGCCCTATCTGCGAATCATCGGACGTATTCGGAAAGGATGCCGTCCTTCCCAGGACAAGCCGCGGTGACCTTATTGCAATCATGACAGCCGGAGCATATGGCGAAACCATGGCATCATGCTACAACCAGCGCCGTCTGCCGCCATCGGAAGTGAAGGAATGAAACACCTGACCGCCATTTTCGCAACACTGCTGCTGGCAGCCTGCTCGGCCGCCGATGACAGTTACAACAGCTGGAATTCCCAGCCGGCTGATCTGAGCCGGACTGTCAGCCGCTTCAGGACCATTCTTGAAAGCGGAGAAGAGGAGCTCCTCTCCCAGGACGAAATTCTGACCATGTCGCTGTACGGAATACAGTCGGACACATCGGACTACATTCTGCCTGACACGTTCCATCTGCGCAGCCGCGGACTGCATGAAGCCGTAAACCGCTACAACAGCTACATTGTCCTTCACAACCTGTACAGCCAGTACGAACTGTTCCAGTACCTGAGCGAAATGCAGTACGACTATGACTGGGTGATGATGATGGAAACCATCATGGGCTACAGCAGCGGAAATGAGGACGATGTGGCCGCAGCGACAGCCGCACTCAAGAACAAGCTTTGTTCCTACATCGGTTCAGCCGCTTTCGGCAGCGTTGAGGATGAAGGTCCCGGGCCGTATTTCCAGGAAGCGTTCAGCCTGCTTGACAACAATCCGTTCGCAGACTTTTCTGACACGACAGCCCTGTTCCGCTGTATTGACTTACAGAATGACTGGGCAGACATACTCCAGTCCGATGAATTTCAGGCCATTGACAGCATCTCCGACAACACACGGCGCACCGTGGCCTTTCTTGATGCGGTTGGCGCAGCCGGTTCGTTTGAACGGCAGTGCCAGCTGGCTCTGGCATCGGTCGGAAGAATTCCGTTCGAAGTTTCCGTCACGCTCATGAAACAGCTGCTGGAAAGCGGCCGGTACAGCCGTTACCAGTTTGTCATGTGGCTGGGCTGGCGCAGTTCCGTCCAGTACATATTCTACGGACTGTCACGCGACAGCCGGATAGCGGACCAGCTGTACAACGAAACGAAAAACCGAGCATACGCTGCGTCACTGGAATACTGCGACGCCAATCCCAAGGACTACAACGCAAGGCTCATCATAGAATTCTTCTGCTCCACAGGTAACATTGTCCGCAGCGGCAGCTATGCCAATGAGAATGATGCCCGCAGCGATTACGAACTTATTTTCTCCCGTTAGGGTCTGGCCCCGGTGTGCAGTGTCTGGCCCCGGTGTGCAGGGTCTGGCCCCGGTGTGCAGGGTCTGGCCCCGGTGTGCAGGGTCTGGCCCTGAAGAACAAAAAAAGTCTCCTGGTCTGACCGGAGACTTTTTTCATGATGGGGTGCGGATCTTATTCCAGTTTGCCGCCCATGGCAAGGACCACCTGCTGCATTGCAGCCTTTACTGCAATCTTGTCCTTGTCGCTGTATTCAGCAGTGGTATCCTCCATTACTGAAGTGCCCTTCTGTGAGAACTTCTTGGCCTCATTCTTTTCAAGACCGTCAATCTGCTCACGGTAGTACTGTATGGCCAGTTCTTCAGTGGGGAAGACGTAGCTCATTACAGAACTTGTGCACTTCTCGCCGCTGAACTTGCATGTCCAGTCAAGTGTGAAGGAGATGTACTTCCAGTTCAGGTTCACTTCACTGCCCTTGTCCGTATAGACCGGTGCACCAACGCCCATAGCAGACATGGCTGCTCCGTAAAGTGCTCCAAGCCCGCCGGCTGCATTGACGGCTGCGGCAGCCTCGCCCATGGCAGCTGCGCTCTCGGCATTGGCCTGGTTCAATTCGGCGGCTGCCTGGTTCAGTTCATTGGCTGACTGGACCACGGCATCGGTATATGCCTGTGTGGCGTTCGTTGTAGCCTCACCTACGGCAGCGGCTGCTTTGTCAACCTGCTTGTCCAATGCCTTTTCAGCTGAATCGAACAACTTGTCGGTAGCCTTCTCGGCGGCTTTGTCAATACGCTTTTCAATAGTTCTTTCAACTGACTTTCCTGCGGTATTCAGTGCCTTGTCAGCCAGTTTGTTCAGAAGTTGTGCGTTAGCGGGGGCTGCAGACAGTGCAGCCGCAAGCAATACGATAATTGACCTTTTCATTTCTTGAATATTTATGTGTACTTTATTTATATACAGGATGGCAAATGTAGTTAAATTATTGAAGAAAGTATACTTTCAGATATAATTTTCACCCTTCAGGACCGGAAAGTTGCTCTGTCTGCGGTATGTCATCTATGTCCTGAAGTTGCGGCAGCGGATTGGATGTGCTCTGGCGGGCGCCCAGTTTCTGCAGCTTGGCACAGGTCTGTATTATGCTCTGACCGCCCGGAGTCAGTTTGTCACGGCCCTCATTGTATGCCTTCTGGGCATTCTCAAGAGCCTTTCCCATGGCTTCATAGCGTTTCATGAACTGCCCCACCCTGTCAAGCATTTCCGATGCCAGGGCATAGACCTTCTCATGGTTCTGCGCCTGCGCTATCTGGGTCCATGTAAGGTTGATTATGCGCAGTGCGGCAAACAGCGTCTGTTCATCGGCTATGAAGACGTTACGGTCCATGGACTTGCGCCACAAATCAGGCTGAGCGTTCAATGCGCTCCACAGAGCACCTGCATTCGGAACGAACATGATCACATAGTCCATTCTGACCTTAGGGGGCTTTATGTATGACGAATAGTCCTTTGCGGCAAGTTCCCTTACATGATTGCGTATACTGTCAACATGGGACTTCAGGTATTTCTGCTTCAAAGATTCGTCTTCAGCATTCACATAGTCCATATATGCGGTCAGGGATACTTTCGAGTCTACAATGACCTCACGCCTATGGTCCAGATGCAGGATCACGTCAGGACGCATGCTGCGGTCTTCAACGGAACGTACCACGCCGCCGGCCGCATCACGTATTGAAGACTGGGTGTCATAATGCACGCCACGGGTGAACCCCTGTGATTCCAGCAGTTCATCAAGAATGATTTCCCCCCAGTCGCCCTGCACCCGGCCTGCATGCCGGAATACGCGTGAGAGTTCGTCCGCACTGTCCTTGGCTGCCTGGCTGGTGCGCATCATGTTTTCAAGCTGGGCCTTCATCTCACTGCTCATTGCGGTCTGCGACCTTGCATTCTGGGCCAGCGCCTCTTCCATTTTTCCTATCGTTTCACGGAGAGGATTCACAATCTGCCCTATACTGGTGCTGCTGGATGCCGCGAACTCGTCCTGACGCCGCTTCAGCATCTCCTCAGTAGCGGACTTCATCTGGGCCGTCACCTTGGCTATGGTCTCATCGAATTTGGCCTGCTGTGCAGCCAGAGCATCGGTGTAACGCCTGTCCTGGGCTGCCATGGAATCAGCGCACGCCTTGTCCTTGGCTTCCAGCAGCTGGCCGGAATGCCTTTCCCACTCTTCCTTTGATACGGCCATCTGCTCCCGCAGGGCATCGGCCTGAGCCATGAGCACCTGCACCTGGGCGGCAAGTTCACGTTCCTTCTTCCTGTTGCGGCCTATCAAGAATCCGATGACCGCCCCCGTCACAAGACCTGCCGCAGCTGTAATGATTTCAATTGTCATTTCAAGTCACTCCTTTCTTTCAGGCATACGCCCGGCACGGCGCAGGGCATCGGCTATAATCCACTGCATCTGGCCGTTCACACTGCGGAATTCCGCCTGGGCCCAGCGTTCCAGGGCATCCATGGTTGCAGAATCAACCCTGAGCAGGAAATTCCGGTTATCCGTATCCTTAGCCATTATCAGTTGTAAAGTGTACCGGTGTTGACTACCGGCTGTGCAGGTTCGTCACCGCACAGAACCACAAGCAGGTTGCTGACCATTGCGGCCTTGCGTTCCTCATCAAGTTCCACCACTCCGTCCTTCTTCAGGCTGTCAAGTGCCATCTTGACCATTGAAACGGCTCCTTCCACTATCTTCTCACGTGCTGAAATGATTGCATCGGCCTGCTGGCGGCGAAGCATCACTGCTGCAATCTCAGGAGCATATGCCAGATAGTTTATGCGCGCCTCGACAGCTTCTATGCCGGCAATTGAGAGCCTCTCGTTCAGGGTCCGCTTTAGTTCCTCGTTTATTTCATCAGCTCCGGAACGCAGTGTCAGGGCAGCAGCTTCACCGCCGTTCTCATCATAGCTGTAACAGCCGGCAACCTGGCGGAGTGCCGCATCGGACTGTACAGAAACGAAGTTTTCAAACGCCTTCATGGTTGAACCCAGGCTGGCCTGGCCTGCCGCCCCCTTGCCTATTGTCTGTGAATCGATTTCAAAAAGGGCCTTGTACGTATCACTCACCTTCCACACCATGACAAGGCCTATCATGATGGGATTGCCGCTCTTGTCGTTGACCTTGATGGCATCGGCGTTCAGGTTGCGTGCACGCAGGCTTATTTTCTTCTTGGTAAGGAAGGGGTTGACCCACCAGAATCCGTTCTCACGGAATGTGCCGCGGTACTTGCCGAAGAACAGCATGGCACGGGCTTCATTAGGTTCCAACTGCACGAATCCGGGTATCAGCAGGAATATGAGTATCAGATTCACCGGGACAGCGACTGTCTGGCAGGTGTCTGTGACCGAGCTCCAGACTATGATTCCTATCAGCACCAGGACAAAGAGCAGAGAAATGAAACCGCTCATTTTAAACCCTTTGAATTCAAATTCTTTCGTTTCCATATTCATAATAATTTTAGTTTGATATCATTTTGATATCGCAAATATACGCATCGGTTTCCACACTGCCAAATATTACGGCAGCATTTTCATATCATTCGAAACGGATTGATCTGGAAGGAAGTATTTTTGAAATGACCGATGACGGAATGAGCATCATGAGCAGCGAGAGGCAGAACATGACAACGTTCAGAATGCACCACCAGCCAATCTCGAGCGACATGGGCACACAGTCAAGGTAATAGTTGGCCGGATCAAGCGGCACAATGTGCAGCCACTGCTGCAGAACGCATATCAGGACTCCGGCAATGTTTCCTATAGCCATTCCCTTAAGTATGATGTACGATGCCAGACGCAGGAATACCCTGCGCACCATACTGTCCGATGCACCCATCGCCTTGAGTATGCCAATTGTGGCTGTACGCTCGAATATGATTATGAGCAGACCGGATATCATGGTGAAGCCTGCTATGCCCATCATCAGCGCAAGGATGATCCAGACGTTCATATCAAGGACATCAAGCCATGCGAACAGACCCGCGTTTATGTCATCCATTGTCTGCAGCAGATACTGCTCATCGGACTCCTTGCCCCATATGTCCATGACGTCACGTACGTGCGCGTATGCCTTATCCATTGCATCGGTACTGACCAGGCGAATCTCCACCCCGCTGTATTCATCCTTCTCCCACCCGTTCAGGCGCTGCAGTATGTCCAGGTCTGTTATGCCGAACGACTGGTCATACTCGGAAAAATTGGTCTGGAATATTCCGGTAACAGTCAGGCGGCGCATGCGCACCTGGTCCTGCATGAAATACACATCGGCACGGTCACCCGTCTCAAGTCCCAGTTTCGATGCAATGGTGGCTGACAGCAGTATCCAGTTCGGAACAGAATCCTGCGGTTGAGGGAAACCTCCGCACAGCATGTACTGCTCAAGGAAGGAACGGTCATAATCCTGCCCCACGCCCTTCAGCATGAATCCGAAGAACGCGCTGTCCGTGCGCACAATGCACGGATTGCTCACGTAAGGCTGGACGCGGCTGACCAGGTCCGATGACAGAATGCGCATCACGACCGAATCGGGGCAAGTTACAGGATCCTCAACCGGATTGCTGCCCAGACGGTAATTGGTGATCTGCATGTGCTGCGAAAAGCCCACCACCTTGTCACGGATCTGCTGTTTGAAACCGCGTGTCACAGCAAGCGTCACAATCATTACGGCCAGTCCCAGGGCAATGCCTGCGGTCGCAATGATTATGGCGGGACGCGAGCCGCCTTTCACGCCCTCATCCTGTCCGTACAAACGTCTGGCAATGAATCTGTCCATAATCCACCGCGAAGATAGTTCAAATATGCCATCGGACTACGGTATTTATAGGTATCTTTGCATGTCGTTTCAGCATTTTGTTATGGAAATACGGGACAATCTTGAAAAAGTCAGGGCCACACTGCCTGCCGGCGTCACTCTGGTGGCAGTATCCAAGACCCACCCTGTCGAAGCTTTGAAGGAAGCCTATGACGCCGGACAGCGCATATTCGGTGAGAACAAGGTCCAGGAAATGACCTTGAAGAGCAGGGAACTGCCCGATGACATAGAATGGCATTTCATAGGCCATGTGCAAAGGAACAAGATACACCTTATGGCACCCTACGTTTCCGTCATCCAGGGAGTGGGTTCGTTTGAAGTGCTGGCTGAAATTGACCGTCAGGCCGCACGTTTCGGCCGCTGTATCACATGTTATCTGCAGCTGCACATAGCGCAGGAGGACACCAAGTTCGGATTCACCCCTGACCAGTGCCGCACCATGCTTGAGGAAGGACGTTGGCGCGGGTTGGGCAACATAAGGATAGGCGGCGTCATGGGAATGGCCACAAACACCGATGACAGCGCACAGGTGATGCGTGAATTCCAGTACCTGAAACAGTGTTTCGATGAATACAGGGAGCGTTTCTTCAGCGGCAGCGAGGACTTCAGGACCGTTTCAGCCGGAATGAGCGGGGACTACGGACTGGCTATCAGGGCCGGCAGCACCATGGTCCGCATAGGAAGTTCCATATTCGGAGCCCGCGACTACTCGAACCAACACTAAAAAGCATTATCTTTACACCCCGATATGGGATACGACAACAGACCTAATGAATTCACGGAGAAAAGTCTGGCAGCACTGATCCGCAACAGCCTCAGAAAGAACTGGGACCGTGAAGCATTCACCGACTACCGCGGTGCCACCATGCAATACCGCGATGTAGCTCTCACCATAGCAAAACTGCACATCCTTTTTGATGAAGCCGGAATAAACAGGGGCGACCGCATTGCCATATGCGGCAAGAACAGTTCCAACTGGGCGACTGCATGCCTTGCAGCACTCTCATACGGTGCTGTCGTGGTTCCCATACTTCATGAATTCAAGGCCGACAACATACATCATATCATAAACCACTGTGAGGCGCGTATTTTCTTTGTAGGTGACCAGGTATGGGAGAACCTGAATGAGGCGTCAATGCCGGGCGTTGAGGGAATAATAGTCCTGGGCGGTTTCAATGTTGCAATATCGCGCAACGAAAAGCTCACACAGGCACGTGAGCACCTTAACGAGCTGTTCGGACGCAAATATCCGAAAGACTTCACCGCGAATGACGTGAACTATCCTGACACCGCATTCGACGACCTGGCCATGATCAACTACACATCAGGGTCGACAGGCTTCTCAAAGGGCGTGATGCTGCCATACCGTTCGCTCATAAGCAACCATCTGTTTGCAGGCAGAGCCATTTATCCGATGAAGGCCGGCGACAGTGTCATATCCATGCTTCCCATGGCCCACATGTACGGTTTCTCATTCGAATTCTTCCACGAATTTCTTGAAGGCCTCCACATTTTTTTCCTGACCCGCCTGCCCAGTCCGAAGATCATTTTCCAGGCACTGGGTGAAGTGAAGCCGGTACTTATCGTATCCGTTCCTCTGGTAATTGAGAAGATAATCAAGAAGAACATTCTTCCCAAGCTGGAAACGCCGTCAATGAAACTCATGCTCAAGCTGCCCATTCTCAACGACCAGATCAAGAAGAAGGTACGTGACGAAATGGTGCAGGCGTTCGGCGGACAGTTCTTTGAAGTAATAATAGGAGGAGCAGCGTTCAACCATGAAGTCGAGCAGTTCCTTTCATCAATACGTTTCCCCTACACAGTAGGATACGGCGCCACTGAATGCGGTCCGATAATTGCGTATGAAGACCGTGACAGTTTCGTCCCCGGTTCATGCGGCAAGGCAGCCCCGAACATGGAGGTCAGGATTCTGAGCAATGACCCCGAACATGTACCGGGTGAGATAATATGCCGCGGACCGAATGTCATGCTGGGCTATTACAGGAATGAAAAGCTGACTGAAGAGACCATTGACAAGGACGGCTGGATGTACACCGGTGACCTTGGCATAATGGACAAGGACGGAAACATTTTCATCAAGGGCCGTTCAAAGAGTCTCATTCTGGGTCCATCCGGCCAGAACATCTACCCCGAAGAGATTGAGGACTCTCTCAACAACATGGCACTGGTGAACGAATCAGTCGTCATTTCTGAAAACGAAAAGCTCATCGCCCTGGTTTACCCGGACTTTGACGAGGCCATGAAACAGAACATGACTGAAGAGCAGATAGCAGCAGCAATGGAGCAGAACCGCATTGAACTGAACGCCACCCTGCCCGCCTACGAACAGATATCACAAATCCGCATATATCACGAGGAATTCGAAAAGACGCCCAAAAAGAGCATAAAGCGTTTCCTCTATCAGAAAGACTGAAAAAAAGCGGCCCCGTTTTCCGGAGCCGTTTTTTTCAATCCAGTTTGAGCACAGCCAGGAAGGCTTTCTGCGGAACTTCCACGTTTCCTATCTGCTTCATGCGTTTCTTGCCCTTCTTCTGCTTTTCCAGAAGCTTGCGCTTGCGGGACACGTCTCCGCCGTAACACTTTGCAGTCACATCCTTGCGCACCTGCTTGATGGTCTCGCGGGCAATGATCTTTGACCCTATGGCAGCCTGGATGGCAATGTCGAACTGCTGGCGAGGAATGAGTTCCTTCAGTTTCTCGCACATGCGCCGGCCCAGATCATAGGCGTTGTCAACATGAGTCAGCGTTGACAGGGCGTCAACAGGTTCGCCGTTCAGCAGTATGTCAAGCTTTATCAGCTTTGAAGGACGGTAGCCTGAAGGATGGTAGTCAAATGACGCATAGCCCTTGGATATGCTCTTGAGCTTGTCATAGAAGTCTATCACTATCTCGCCCAGCGGCAGACGGAAGAAAATCTCCACGCGGTTGCCGGCAATGAACTGCTGCTTGACCAGTTCGCCGCGCTTGTCAAGGCACAGCGTCATTATGGGACCTATGTATTCAGTGGTGGTAATGATCGAAGCGTCAATGTACGGCTCCTCAATGTGGTCTATGAGTGTCAGGTCAGGCATGCCGCTGGGATTGTGCACTTCAATTCCGTTTCCCTGCTTGTCATAAACCATGTACGAAACGTTGGGAACGGTTGTGATTACGCTCATGTCGAATTCCCTGTCCAGACGCTCCTGCACTATCTCCATGTGAAGAAGGCCCAGGAACCCGCATCGGAATCCAAAACCCAGAGCGGCTGACGATTCGGGGAAGAAACTGATAGAAGCGTCATTGAGCTGCAGCTTTTCCAGTGATGCACGCAGGTCCTCATACTCTTCAGGATCAATGGGATATACGCCGGCAAAGACCATAGGCTTGGATTCCTCAAAGCCGTCAATGGCCTTGGCGCAAGGACGTGCCACATGTGTTATAGTATCGCCCACCTTAACTTCAGTCGACGTCTTGATGCCTGATATGATGTATCCCACATCACCGGTGGTCATTACATCACGCGGGACCATGTCCATTTTCAGTACGCCAACCTCATCGGCATCATATTCCTTGCCCGTATTGAAGAACTTGACCTTGTCACCCTTGCGTATGCTGCCGTTCTCAATCTTGAAATAGGCTATTATTCCGCGGAACGAATTGAAGACCGAATCGAAAATGAGAGCCTGCAGAGGAGCGTCAGGATCACCTACGGGATGCGGAATGCGTTCCACAATGGCGTCCAGAATCTGTTCCACGCCCATGCCGGTACGGGCCGATGCGCGGATTATCTCGTCACGCCTGCACCCGAGAAGTTCCACGATTTCGTCCTCAACTTCATCGGGCATGGCGCTCTGCATGTCACACTTGTTTATGACCGGAATTATTTCCAGGTCATGGTCTATGGCCATGTACAGGTTGCTAATTGTCTGCGCCTGCACTCCCTGGGTAGCATCGACCACCAGCAGAGCTCCCTCACAGGCGGCTATGGAACGTGACACCTCATAGGAGAAGTCAACATGTCCCGGAGTGTCAATCAGGTTCAGTATGTACTTTTCACCTCCGTATTCATATTCCATCTGGATGGCGTGGCTCTTGATTGTAATGCCGCGCTCCTTTTCCAGATCCATGTCGTCAAGCATCTGGCCTTCAGTCACATTAATGGTGTGCGTATACTCCAGAAGACGGTCCGCCAGCGTTGACTTGCCGTGGTCAATGTGCGCAATGATGCAGAAATTGCGTATTTTCTCCATAACTCAGAAGCTGATTTGAAATGTTCGATTAAAAATTTTATGAAAGATTTTCGAGATGAAAATCCGGTTATTTGAAGGAGCAATGGGGCTCCATTGTGACTGAAAAGAAACGGATTTTTCAGCCGGAAAGATTTTATAAAAGATTAATTGGAACATTTCAAAACAGCTTCTCAGTATTATGCTGCAAATTTAATCAAAAAAAAAGAAAAGAGTCCGCTGATGACCGGCGGACTCTTTATCTTCTGGAAAAGGGATTTCTTACTTGAGTGCGTAATAGTTTTCCTCTTCTCCTTCTGTCACGTTAATCTTGTCTTCACGGAGCAGCCAGCCCAGACCAAGATAGAATTCCTTGTCCTTGAGCTTTGCAGCCTTCTTGATTTCCTTCTGTGAAAGGGCATTCCTGCCTTCCAGCGCACGCCATATCATACCGGCGTATTCTCCAACTGTCTGATTCATGTTGCAATAGGTTTTTCTTAAAACGGCGCGAAATTACAAATAATTGATATTGAATGTAATCTCAGACAACATGAAATTAACAAGATTAACTTAATTTGTGAGGATTATTCCTCATCCAGAGGACGCATGTTCGTGTAGACGTTCTGGACATCATCGTCCTCATCAAGGCGCTCGACAATCTTGTCAATGGTCTCACGCTGTTCCGGAGTGACATCCTTGAGGTCATTCGGTATGCGTGTGAATTCTGCGGCCTTGACTTCAAAACCGTTCTCTTCAAAATACTTCTGTATGGCAGCAAATGACTTGGGGTCGCCGTAAAGAGTGACTTCGCCCTCTTCCTCATCGATATCATAATCCTCTTCAATACCCAGGTCAATGAGTTCCAGAATCAGATCATCCATATCGACACCGTCCTTCTGCCTGATGGTGAACATTGCCTTGTGGCTGAACATGAAGTCCAGACTTCCGCTGGTACCCAGTGTGCCTCCAAACTTGGTGAATACCGAACGTACGTTTGCAACGGTGCGTGTGGTGTTGTCTGTAAGAGTTTCAACGTAAATGGCAATTCCGTGAGGACCGTAACCTTCATAGTTCATTTCCTTGTAATCCTTGGTGTCCTTGCCCATGGCGTTCTTTATGGCGCGCTCGACGTTGTCCTTAGGCATGTTCTCATGCTTTGCAGTAGCGATGATGGCACGCAGGGCGGCGTTGTTGTCCGGATCCGGACCGCCAGCCTTGACTGCAATGGCAATCTGCTTGCCTATACGAGTGAATGTCTTTGCCATGTTGCCCCAGCGTTTCAGCTTGCGGGCCTTTCTGAATTCAAATGCTCTTCCCATTGGTTTGTATTTTTATTGTTGTCTGTTATCTCAGTTTTGCATCAAGCTTGTTCTGCAATGCCGCAACAAGCTTGTTCATCACCTTTTCTATCTGTACGTCATTCAGGGTCTGCGATTCATCCTGGAGCAGGAAGCTTACAGCATAGCTCTTCTTGCCGGCTTCAAGGTTCCTGCCTTCATAAACGTCAAACAGGGTGACCTCCTTGAGCAGCTTGCCTTCAGTCTGATATGCAAGGCGCTCAATGTCCTGGAACCTTACTGACTTGTCTATGAGCAGTGCCAGATCACGGCGTACAGCCGGATACTTGGGCAGTTCCGCATAACTCACCCTGTTCTTGCGCGTTGCCTTGAGCAGTTCGTCCCAGTTTATGTCTGCGTAGCAGACCGGCTGGTCCACATCAGTCATCTTGAGAAGCGTACGGCTTACCATACCCAGTTCGCATACGGTCTTTCCCGAACGGAGCTTGTAACGCAGTCCGCCGGCAAATACGGCATTGTCAAACTCTTCAAGCTGAAGGTTGCCCTTGGAAAGTCCCAGGCGCTGGAATATGTTCTGCACGTATGCCTTCAGTTCAAACACCGAACTCTTTTCATCGGCATGAGCCCATGATGCTGACACACGGTTTCCGGTAATCCACAGTCCCAGATGATAATCCTCGCTGTAAGCCCTGATGGGGTTCTGGACTGTGCCGTCCTCCCTGGGCTGTCCCAGTGACGCGCGCTTTTCAGCGTCAAAGTAATAGCACTTGCCGAATTCGAAGAATCTGAGATCGGAGTTCTGGCGGCGTATGTTGTGCGACAGGCTTTCCAGACCGCCGAACAGCAGTGTCTCACGCATGACATTGAGATCAGCGCTGAGCGGATTCATAAGGCGCACCAGCTTTTCTGACGGACAGCAGTCCAGACCGTCATAATAGGCTGCACGTGTAAGCGAATTGTTCAGTATTTCATTGAATCCGCAGCCTACAAGCTGTTCGGAAACAAGATCCTGCAGCTTGTGCGAACGGTCAACCTCACCCTGTACGGTCAGGCTGGACTGTACGGACTTGCCGAAATCGATATTGTTGTAACCGTAAATTCTGAGTATCTCCTCAACTATATCACATGGACGCTGCACATCGACACGGAACGGAGGCACGGAAAGCTTCATGCCGTTTTCGTCAAAGCTGTCTACCCTGATGCCAAGGTCTTCAACAATGCTCTTCATCACCTGACGGTCCAGTTTCTTTCCTATCAGACTGTCAGCGTAGTCAAAGCTGAAACCGACCTCAAAGTCATTCATCGGAACAGGATAGTTGTCTGTTATTTCCATTGCAATCTCACCTCCGGCCAGTTCCTTTATGAGCATTGCAGCCTGCTTGAGTGCGTATATGACTCCGTTGGGGTCTATGCCGCGCTCGAAACGGAATGATGCGTCAGTGCTGAGCTGATGGCGGCGTGCGCTCTTGCGTATCCATGTGGGATGGAAATATGCGCTTTCAAGGAACACGTTCACAGTCGTGTCCTGAATGCCGGAATCAAGACCTCCGAACACGCCTGCCAGACACATGGGCTCCTGCGCGTTGCAGATCATGAGGTCACGGTCGGAAAGTTTGCGTTCCACACCGTCAAGGGTGGTGAAAGGTGTACCTTCCGGCATGGTCTTCACAACTACCTTGCCGCCCTTTATCTTATCGGCGTCAAAACTGTGAAGGGGCTGTCCGTATGCGAACAGTATGTAGTTGGTGACATCAACTATGTTGTTTATCGGATGCAGGCCGATGGTTGCAAGCCTGTTCTTGAGCCATTCAGGACTTTCCCTGACAGTCACACCCTTTATGCTGACACCGGCATAGCGCGGGCAGGCTTCAGTGTTCACAACCTCTACGGGAATTTCCAGGCCGCAGCTGTCAACCTTGAAAGCGCTGTCATCAGGACGGTGCAGTGATGTTTTGTAACCGTTCTGTTTGAGCCATGCATAGAAGTCACGGGCAACACCCCAGTGCGAACATGCGTCCGAATGGTTGGGGGTTATGTCCACTTCTATCACGTAGTCCGATTCGAGATGGAAATATTCAGCGGCAGGAGTGCCGGGAACGGCGTCATCGGGCAGGACCATTATTCCCGAATGGTCATTTCCCAGGCCAAGTTCCTTCTGCGAGCACAGCATGCCCGACGATTCCACGCCGCGAAGTTTTGAAGGTTTGATGGTGAAGCATTCCTCACCTTCATAAATCTTTGCCCCCAGAGTGGCCACGACCACCTTCTGTCCGGCTGCCACATTCGGCGCGCCGCAGACAATCTGCACGGGTTCGCCGCTGCCCTGATTGACAGTGGTCACATGCAGATGGTCTGAATTGGGATGCTCCACACAGGTAAGCACCTCACCGACGACAATATCTTTCAGACCGCCTTTCACGGACTGCACTTCCTCAACACCGTCAACTTCAAGTCCGATGGAAGTGAGCGCTGCAGCCACTTCATCGGCATTCAGTTCAAAGTCGACATACTCCTTGAGCCATTTATATGATACGTTCATAGTGAAAAATATGCCAGTTTGTTACGAACCGCAAATTTACAGTTTTTTTGCCTTACCACCATATTTGATTACGAAAAATGCCGGTCCTTTCCGGCCGGCATTCAGGAACTTCTCCACTTTGGGTTCAGAACGGGCAGTCACCTGCAGGAGCGCCGCCTTCCAGCGGGTCAGGGGGCAGAGGCATGTCGTCATTCATTCTGGACTGGCGCACGCTGCCCTTCGAGGCTCCGTCATCGCCACCGCCTATGTTGTCGAACAGGGCCAGTTCGCTGCGGAACGAAAGGCGCACATCACCCACGCCTCCGTTACGGTGCTTTGCAATGATGATTTCCGCTATGCCGCGAAGGTCATTGTGGTTATTGTCCTCATAAATCTTGTAGTACTCGGGACGGTGAATGAAACACACTATATCGGCATCCTGTTCAATGGCACCGGATTCACGCAGGTCACTCAGCATGGGTCTCTTGCCTTCATAGCCGTCACGGCCTTCAACGCCACGGTTCAGCTGCGAAAGTGCTATGATGGGTATGTCCAGTTCCTTGGCTATGCCTTTCAGATTGCGTGAAATGGTGCTTATTTCCTCCTGGCGGTTTCCGAAACGTATGCCGCTGGCATTCATAAGCTGCAGATAGTCAATGATTATAAGCTGCACATCATGCTCACGTTTCAGGCGTATGGCCTTGGTCCGGAATTCCGTAATTGACAACGACGGCGTATCATCCAGATAGATGGGCGCATGTTGCAGGGCGTTTATCTTGCTGTCCAGCACCTTCCATTCGTACGGAGCCAGACGTCCGTCACGAAGTTTGCCGCCCTGGATTTCACACACGCTTGAAATAAGGCGGTTAACAAGCTGCACATTGCTCATTTCCAGCGAGAACAGCGCAACCGGATGGCCGTTGTTGACAGCTATGTTCTTCGCCATTGAAAGAGCGAATGCGGTCTTGCCCATGGCCGGACGTGCCGCCAGAATGATCAGGTCCGATTTCTGCCAGCCTGAAGTTATCTTGTCCAGGTCATGGAATCCGCTTGCCAGGCCGCTCATGCCCTCAGCGCGCTTGGACGCTGTACGTATGCGCTCGACTGACTCCTGAAGTACCACATCAATGCATTCGAAATCCTTCTTCACGTTCTGATGTGATATCTGGAACAGTTCGTTTTCAGCCGTCCCCAGCAATTCGTTTATATCGGTCGTGTCATCGAAAGCCTGGGTCTGGATTTCGCTGGTGAACGATATGAGTTCGCGTGCCATGGCTTTCTGGGCTATGATGCGTGAATGGTACTCTATATGGGCCGATGATGAAACCTTGCCTGCAAGTTGGGTCACATACAGCGCTCCGCCGGCCTCCTCAAGAACGCCGTCATGTCTGAGCTGTTCGGTGACTGTAAGTATATCGACCGGACGCTGGTTCAGTGAAAGGTTGGCCACAGCCTGATATATAAGCTGGTGGCGGTGGTCATAGAACGATTCAGGCTTGAGTATGTCACTGACCTTGGGGAAAGCGTCCTGTTCAATCATGAGAGCGCCCACAACCGCCTCCTCAAGTTCAAGCGCCTGGGGCTGAAGATGGTTTATCACTATTCCGTCCTGCCCGGCGGACCTTCTGCGGGTTCTGACTCCTGATTCTGCCATGCTGTTTCTAGTTTGATGCAAAGGTAAGGCATTGCCGTTGCGACGCCCCATTTATGGCAAATCACTTTTCAACCCACTTTTCAACAAAAGACATGCAGCCGCCCATTATGACATGAAAAATCCCGGCTGGAAAACCGGGATTCTCAGATCAGAGAAGTTCGCGCTGAGCGCAGAACATGCCGGGGAACATGGCGGCCGGGTTGTCAGCCGGTTTTTTGAAAAGACCGTAGACTGTAGCCCCGGAACCGGTCATTGATGCATATCCGGCACCCATGGCATAAAGTTTCTCCTTTATTTCGGACAGGACCGGATACTGTTTGAAGACGCTCTGTTCAAAGTCATTCACAATAATGTCCCTCCACTGGGTGACAGGACGGCGGACAGCTTCCTGAAGCGGAAGCGGCGGCTCCTGCGGCACCACACCGGCATAGGCCATGGCGGTACTGATATGGACATCGGGCTTGACAAGAACTATGTACCAGCCGTGCAGGTTAAGGTTCACCGGATTCATTATCTCGCCCCTGCCGGTTGCAATGACCGGAGTGTTCTGTATGAAGAAGGCGCAGTCCGAACCCAGCCGGGCGGCATACTGCTCCATGAGACCGTCTTTCATGCGAAGGCCGAAACGCCTGTTCAGAAGCGATATCATGGAAGCGCCGTCCGATGATCCGCCGCCCATCCCTGCACCGGTGGGGATGTGCTTGTGAAGGCGTATGTCAATGGCGGGCAGATCAAAGTCATGTGCCAGCATCAGGTATGCCTTCACGACCAGATTGTCCTGTGCCGGCCCTTCAATGTCCAGACCTGTCATTTCAAGCGAGCAGCACGGAAGGTCATCGGCCTTGCGGCGCATGCGGCTCAACAGAGGGGTCTCTTCAGGGCGTACCAGTTTGCCGGCGCTTATGCGGCGGCGCAGTTCACCGCTGTCAAGTGGCTTCATGAGCGTCACCTCAAGCGCATCCTGCAGATTGACCGGATAGAATACGGTTTCAATGTCATGGTAGCCGTCAGGCCTTTTGCCCACGACATGCAGTCCTATGTTGATCTTCGCGTTCGGGAATGATATCATACGGCATTACCTGTTGTCAGCGTTGACAGCCCTTGCTGCAATACGTCCGGATGCCATCACCTCAGTCAGAGCGTTGCCGCCCAGACGGTTGCCGCCGAAGAATCCGCCCGTAACCTCACCGGCTGCGTACAGTCCCGGAATGGCGTTGCCGCTTTCATCAAGCACATGACGGTCCAGATCGACCTTCAGGCCGCCCATGGTGTGATGTGTTGAAGGAGCCATGATACGCATGGAAAGGTTGGCGTCGTCAATGGTGTAGGTTGACGGATCATACTTTCCGTCAGCACCGCGGCGGGCACTGCCTATGAGACCCGTGGCATGGCTCTTGCCTACGCCTGCAGGCTGGCGGCCCTCCATGACAGCCATGTCATATTCGCGTATTGTCTGCCGGATTGCTGCTGCATCGGCCTCAATACCCAGTTCCTGGAACAGGTTCTCAAGTTCGCTGCCCTTGCAGCTGGCTGACTTGGGGGTATTTTTGGCAGCACCGCCACCAAAACCGCCAAAGCCGCCGAATCCGCCGCCGAAACCGCCGAAACCCGGTGTGAAATACAGGAACACGCCGCGGGCGCCGTTCCATTCAATGCCGTGCTTGAAGCCGTTAAGTGACAGCACATCACGTTCAGAACATTCGTCGACATAACGCTTGCCGTCCTGAGGACTGATGAACACCGCATTCTCCACGCCTCCGTATGATATTGAACCGTCAGCCACATTGCCAAGCGGCATGAGCTGTGTCCAACCCTCGCCTACAGTGGCAGCGCCTATTGCCGTCGCCATATCAATACCGTCGCCGCGAAGCGATGAACGGTTGGTGGTACCTATTGTCGGAGACAGATACTGGCGTGACCAGTACCTGTTGGTCTTGAGCACCTTCTGGATATTTGCAGCATAGCCTCCGGTAGCGATGATGACACCCTTGCGGGCGTGTGCAATGACATCGGCCCCGTCTTCAACCTTTGCCTTGACGCCGGTCACACGGCCGTTTTCAACAATCAGTTCACCAGCTGTGGTGGAGCGCATGACACGGTTCTTTTCCGATGCTCCCGTAACCACTGCGAGAGGAGCCATGAAATATGACCCCCAGTTGCCCTGGTAACGTTCTGCACGTCCGTCGCCGTCAGCATCGGCCGTGCATCCGGTCATCGAATTGCCGCGGTACCAGAGTGCTCCGATAAGCGTTGACTGCGCGTCAGTGAAACCTACGCCCATCTCCATGAGCCACGGTTTGAGCAGTTCGCCCTCTTCTACAAACTGTCTGATAAGTTCAAAGTCACCGTGTATCCATTCATTGCGGTCCACACTCTGGCGGAGACCGCCGTAATATGTCTGGAAAATGTGCAGACTTGTGGTTGAGAACTGGATGAGCTGGTTTTCAGGAGTGCCATTGGCCAGTTTCGGTTCAGCATAAGCCAGATAGGCCGATATCTCCTTCTTGAGCTGTCGGAGTGTAGGCAGGAATTCCTGATGCACGCCGTGCTTTGACTGTTCCTTAATGTCACCGGCAACGAACTCATGGGTTTTGTAGTACTGCTCGTCAAACGGTTCTTCGTTCCACCCCAGAATTGTCTTCAGATCATTCACGCAGCCCACAGTGGAACGCACCTTGTTGTGCTGTCTGCCGTCAAAGCCGATGGCTGTGGTTGCCTCAGGACGGTCCATCTCCCATACCAGACTGTGGTCCGTAGCCTGGTATGTGCCGCCTGAAATCAGGGTGTTGCCTCCCAATTCTGCATTCTTCTCAATGATGAGAACGGTATTGCCGTCCTGGGCGGCCTGTGCTGCAGCGCACAGTCCGGCACCGCCACCGCCTATGATTACAACGTCCCACGTATCCTCAATTGTCTCAAACACTTCCTCGGGCGCAACATTGTTTCGTATGAAAGCCTGTCTGGAACTTACGCCGGCCTGGACTGCGGCGTCAAGGACAGCGGCCTTGAGTGCATGGCTTGAGAAAGTGGCGCCTGACACGGCATCGACAGCCAGACCGTTTGCGGCCAATATGCGCTTTGTCATTATAGGGAATGACACATCGCCGACATGTGCCGTCTCACGCTGTGAGGTGACCTGTATGTCACTGACCGCGTTTTCAGTAAATGTGACTCTGGCCTGCAGGCTGCCGCCGTAACCCTTGCCTGTACCGGTATAGGTACCGGGCGTGAATGACAGCGCGGCATTCTTCCTTTCAACAGGTCTTTCGCCACGGGCCTGTGCGAGAGCATCGTCAACGGCCATCTTCACCGCATCGGCCGTGAATGTGGCGCCAGTGACTCCATCGACCCCGGTGTTCTGGGCTTCAATTATCCTTTCGGGTACAATCTTTAAAGGAGACTGGTACTGGGCATAAGTATGGCCGTCATCCCTGACATCAATTGAAGCTATGCGCCCCTTCTTTACAGAAACGCTCACATCGGCCGTACCGTTGAAATTCAGTCCGGTCGCACTGTACTTGCCGTTCTTCAGGCCGTCTTCTGACACGCCGCCGGAACATGCTGCCAGCAGGAGTGCCAGCACAGGAAAACAAAATGATGTTTTTTTCATATCAGATACCTGCCAATGTTGCTATTCCGTGATCCACGCCGCTGAATCCCATGAAGGCCATGGCAAGCAGACCGGCTGTTATGAGTGCTATCGCCATGCCCTGCATGCCCTTGGGGATGCGGACAGTGGCAAGCTGCTGGCGTATGCCGGCGAATATTATCAGTGCCAGAGCGAATCCTATAGCGGTCGAGAAGGCGTACAGGACGCCTACCAGCAGTGTCGGTTCCAGACCCTGTGCGTTATAGGTGCCGTTTGCCACCAGGATCGATACGCCCAGAATGCAGCAGTTGGTGGTGATAAGCGGCAGGAATATGCCGAGAGCCTGATAGAGCGACGGAGACACCTTCTTCAGGATTGTCTCAAGCATCTGCACCAGACCGGCAATCACCAGAATGAACAGGATGGTCTGTAGATAGCCCAGTCCCAGAGGATCGAGTACCCAGTGCTGAAGCGCGTATGTGACAATCACGGCTACGGTCAGCACGAATGTCACGGCTATGCCCATTCCTGCGGCAGTTGACACTTTCTTGGACACGCCAAGGAACGGACAGATGCCCAGGAACTGTGACAGGACAATGTTGTTTACGAAGATAGCCGAAATGAAAATAAGGAAGTATGCCATGATTATTCAGCTTTTCTGTTCTTGATTGAGTTTACGAGAGCTATGAGCAGGCCCAGGGTGATGAATGCGCCCGGAGCCAGCACGAACACCAGCATGTTCATTGATTCGGGCAGAACCTGATGTCCGAAGAATGCGCCCTTGCCAAGCAGTTCGCGCACCATGCCTAAAAGCGTCAGGGCTATGGTGAATCCCAGTCCTATTCCTATACCGTCACAGAGTGACTGCAGCACGTTGTTCTTGGCGGCAAAGGCCTCGGCACGTCCCAGAATTATGCAGTTCACCACAATGAGCGGTATGAATATGCCCAATGTCTGGTAAAGGCTTGGCACATAGGCCTGCATGAGCATCTGAAGTATGGTCACGAATGATGCTATGACCACAATGTAGCAGGGTATTCTCACGCCGTCGGGAATGACGTTCTTGAGCAGTGAAATGAAAACGTTCGAGCAGATGAGCACGAACATTGTAGCCACACCCATACCCATGCCGTTCAGGGCCGATGATGTTGTGGCCAGCGTGGGGCACATGCCCAGAAGAAGAACGAATGTCGGGTTCTCCTTCACTATTCCGTTTACTAATGTCTTGAAGCAGTTCATCGGTAATCAGTGTTTAGTTCTGTGATGAGGCACCGCTCACGCCGTCGGCGGCAGTGTACCCGAATAGTTCCTTGTATGCCGCATTGACAGCACGCAGGAAAGCCTTTGACGTTATTGTCGATGCTGTGATGGCGTCAACTTCTCCGCCGTCCTTGCTGACAGTCAGCATGTCATCGCCGGGATTCATTCCAATGATGTTGTGGTTTCCGGCCTTTGCAGGTGCGCCAAGCAGGAAGCTGGCAAATCCCGACTGGGCGGCCTGATCAGTTGAAGCCTGGCGGAACCAGTCATCGGCCTGAGCACCGAGACCCGGAGTCTCACTGTGCTGCAGAACCTTGTAGCCCAGGATTTCACCTTCAGGTCCGAAACCTACCATCACCTTCAGATCACCGCCGAATCCGTTGTGGTCAGTTGATTCGACAGCCGTGCCTATGGTGTTTCCGGCGGCATCGGACACCTTGTGGAAAATGAATCCGTTCTTCTCCTGAGGTGCTGCGACAGTGAATTCCACATCACTGTCACCTATGGTCACGCTCTTTATTCCGTCAGCCACGGTCTGTTCGTTTATCCTGTCAATGGCCGTCTTTGTCACGCCGTTGACCCAAGCCAGCAGTCCGGCTGCCACAACCGAAATGACGGTGAGCACGACTGCCATGTTCTTTAAGTTCGATTCAAGTTTCTTCATTATGCAGCCTCCCCGAAATGTTTTGGTTTGCACCAGTTGTTGATAAGCGGAACAATGGCGTTCATGATGAGAATTGCGAATGACATGCCTTCAGGATATGATCCGAAGAGTCTTATCACGACGGTCAGGAATCCAATTCCCACACCGTACCATACCTGTCCTTTCACAGTCATTGGTGATGTCACATAGTCCGTTGCCATGAAGATTGAACCCAGCATGAGACCGCCGGAAAGCAGGTGTGTAAGCGGGTCAACGTATGTGACGGGGTTCACCAGCCACATGATTCCTGTCAGGGCAGCCACTGTCAGCATGATGGTGACAGGAATGTGCCATGTGATCACCTTGCGCCACAGCAGTATTGCAAAACCTATGAGCAGAGCCAGCGCACAGACCTCTCCAAGGCTGCCGCCGGTATTGCCGATGAACAGGTCCCAGTAACCGGGTATGCTGTCATTGGCATATCCGAACTGGCTGAGCGGGGTTGCACCGGTCACGGCATCGCTGTAGGCTGTCATCTGGTGCGGCACCGGCCACGAAGTCATTCTGGAAGGGAATGAGATGAGCAGGAACACGCGGCCCACAAGAGCGGGGTTGAAAGGATTGTTTCCAAGTCCGCCGAAAGCCATCTTTCCTATTCCTATGGCAACCAGAGCGCCCATGACAACTGCGAACACAGGCAGGTTAGAGGGCAGGTTGAAAGCCAGCAGCAGTCCGGTGATGACTGCGCTGCCGTCGCCCAGTGTAGAGCGGTCACGATGGAGCAGATACCTGTTGATAAGCCATTCGGACAGCAGGCATGAAGCCACCGATGTGGCAGTCACGATGAATGCTCCCAGACCGAATATGATGAACGATGCGACCATTGCCGGCATGAGAGCCGTGATGACCCAGTGCATGTTCTTTTCAATGGTGTCACCGCAATGCACATGCGGTGAGGTCGATATGTACAGTTTTTCAGCCATATGTCACTTCTTTGCGTTACGGGCACGGATTATTCCGTTCACCTTGTTCTTACCCAGACGGACCCAATCGAGCAGCGGTCTGCGCGAAGGGCATGTAGACTGGCAGCAGCCGCATTCAATGCAGCTGGTAATCCAGTTTTCCTCGGCTGTCTCCCAGTCAGCGTTCTCGCTGGCAGTGCCAAGCAGATAGGGTTCCAGCCCCATGGGACATGCCTGCACGCACTTTGCACAGCGTATGCAGTTGCGCTCCTCACGGCGGACAGCATCCTTTTCCGGCAGCATCAGTATGCCTGACGTACCCTTGACCACGGGAGCCTCAGTACCCAGCAGCGGACGTCCCATCATGGGACCTCCGGAAATCAGTTTGCCGGTATCCTGCGGCATGCCGCCGGCCTGTTCTATCAGCTGGCTGACAGGCGTACCCATGCGGACCTTCAGGTTGCAGGGGTTGCTCACGCTCTTGCCGGTTACAGTCACAATCCTTTCAAAGAGAGGCTTGTTCTTCTGCACAGCCTCATAAATGGCGAATACGGTTCCCACATTCTGCACCACGCAGCCCACGTTGGCAGGCAGTGCGGGAGGAGGCGGGACCTGACGGCCGGTGACAGCTTCAATGAGCTGCTTTTCACCGCCCTGCGGATAGCGCATCTTCAAAGGCATGACTTCAATCCCGCTGACCATTGCAGTCTTCATCTTCATAAGTTCAATGGCATCGGGCTTGTTCTCCTCTATTCCTATCACCGCACGGTCAATGCCCAGAGCACGCAGTATGATTCTTATTCCGACTATGATCTGGTCAGAATATTCAAGCATCAGCCTGTGGTCAGCAGTGAGATATGGTTCACATTCCACCGCATTGATTATCAGCGTGTCAATCTTGCAGTCCTTAGGCGGGCACAGTTTGACGTGAGTCGGGAAGCAGGCACCGCCCATTCCCACCACGCCGGCATTCCTTATCTTGTCGATTATGTCCGATGCGGCCATGTCGCACTGGAGCGCCACCTTGTCCGAACGGTCTATGGAAGGTTCCCATTCATCACCTTCGACATCAATGAAAATGGCGGGCTTGCGCTGTCCGCTGGCATCGACTATAGTGTCAATCTTAGCGACCTTCCCCGATACGGAAGAATGTATGAAGGCCGACATGAAGCCGCCGGGTTCAGCAATTTTTGTACCTACAAGCACTCTGTCACCTTTCTGGACACATGGTACTGCAGGTGCACCGATATGCTGCGACAGTGGAAAGACAGCCTGTTTGGGAAGTGCGGCCGGTTCAATTTTCATTCCGGCCGTCAGTTTGTTTGGTTCCGGGTGAACTCCACCCATTCTGAATGTATTGGCCATATCTGTCAGCTGTTTTGTTCAACGGGATTCGGAGCGGCTTCAGCCTTAGGGGCCACGGCTGACTGTTCAGTCTCCGGAGCCACAGCAGCGGGCTTGCGCGGCGGGAAATTCACGGCGTGAATGGTGTGCTGCGGACATTCGTCAACGCACTTGCGGCACAGGCGGCACTTTTCAAAGTCTATATAAGCCAGGTTGTTCTCAAGCGTTATGGCTTCAAACTGACAGGCCTTGACGCACTTTCCGCAGCCTATGCATGCCACAGCGCATGCCTTTTTGGCTACAGGCCCCTTGTCTCTGTTCACGCAGCATACATAGATGCGGCGGTCCAGTTTGTTGCGGTTGCGCAGTTCGATGATTCCGCGCGGACACGCCTTTGCACAGGCTCCGCATGCGGTACATTTTTCCTGGTCCACCACCGGCAGCCCGGTTTCGGGATCCATTTCAATGGCACCGAACTTGCAGGCGCCCACGCAGTCGCCGCAGCCCAGACAGCCGTAGAAACAGCCTGTTTCACCTCCGGTCTGCATGGCGGCCACAGCACAGCTTGACGCCCCGTCATAGAAATTCACGCGCGGACGGTTCTCACATGAGCCGTCGCACCTCACCACAGCAACCTTTGCAGCGCCGGCCTCAACTTCATGACCGGTTATGGCTGCAATCTGCTGCATCACCTCACTCTTGCATACCGAACACTTCATTCCGTCCATCGAGTCACGCTTCACACATGCCTCGGCAAAGGCGGCACAGCCCGGGAAGCCGCAGCCTCCGCAGTTGGCTCCGGGCAGCAGTCCGGTTATCTGCCCGATTCTGGGATCCTCTTCCACTGCAAATTTCCTTGCGACGACAAACAGGACTATACCCAGAACAAGTCCCGTAATGCCCAAAACAAGAACTGCTGTCAAAATTGGCGACATAAACGCTTTCTTTTATTGTATTAATTTGAATTCGAATTTTCTCCTGATCCTGTCACGGCACACGAACAGTATCATATAATAAAGAACAAGCGCCACAAGCGACAGCCCGGCGGCAAGACCTTCATTGTGCGTAACGGCAATGACAATGACCAGAACGGTCATGAGCAGAACAAGTGGAACGCCGAAAGAAAGGATGACGGCTCTCCAGCTCTGGCCTGTTGTTCCGGCCACGATGACAGGCTGGCCCGCCTGATAACTTTGCGGGTCCGATGTCCGGACCTGTACGCTTTTTTCCTTTGATTCCGATATGCGGCACAGTTTTGCGGCCTGACAGCCTGCACATGCCGACTGCTGTAAAAAGGTCACAGTGACCACATTGCCGTTGACAGCGCTGACAGTTCCGCTATGTCGAATCTCACAAGCCATATCAAACCCCAAAATTAGCACAAATTCCTTGAACCAGCATCTTTGATATAGGAAATTTTCTGCATTATTTTGCATTGTGCGCATCGGACTCCAGAAAAAATCCATAAGAAAAGAGACGTTCTATCAGTATTTTGTCTAATTTTGCGGCGCCGTTACGGGTTAACGGTCATTCAAATCATTTATAAATTCAATAAAAACAAAAACTTATGGCAGCAAAAATCAGATTGCAGAGACATGGCCACAAGGCTTATGCATTCTATTCAATCGTAATTGCAGACACCAGAGCTCCACGTGATGGAAAGTTTATTGAGAAGATTGGTACCTACAATCCCAACACCAATCCTGCTACAGTAGATTTGAATTTCGAAAGAGCACTGTACTGGGTAAACGTAGGCGCACAGCCCACTGACACCGCACGCAACATCCTTTCAAGAGAAGGCGTTTACATGATGAAGCATCTTCAGGGTGGCGTAAAGAAGGGTGCTTTTGACGAAGCAGCCGCTCAGGCAAAGTTCGATGCCTGGAAGCAGGCTAAGGAAAGCGCGCTGAAGTCAATCTCTGTCAAGGACGAACAGGCAAAGCGCGAACTTGGCAAGGCTAAGCTTGAAGCTGAAAAGAAGGTCAACGAGGCTATCGCTGAGAAGGTTGCAGCCAAGAAGGCTGAAGCCAAGGCAGCAGCCGAGGCCGCTGCAGCTGAAGAAGCAGCTCAGGAGAAAGCAGCTCAGGAGGCTCCCGCCGCTGAAGCTGAAGCTCCCGCAGAAGCTTGAGTTCTGGAAAAAGACAACATTCATGAAAGGACTTCGGGCCACACCCGGAGTCTTTTTCATTAAAATACAACCGTCATGGGAAAGTTCAAGGCATTTCTCGAGAGAAAGGACATAGTGGTTTCAGCCAGAAGATATGGTGTTGACGCACTTGGAGCAATGGCCCAGGGCCTGTTCGCTTCACTGCTCATAGGCACCATAATCAAAACTGTGGGCGAACAGGCCGGAATTGGCATTCTGGTCGAAATAGGCGGTTTTGCCATGAGCATGGCCGGACCGGCAATGGCAGCATCGGTAGCATACGCCCTCAGGACTCCCAATCTGGTGCTGTTTTCAATGCTGGCTGTGGGCGCAGCGGCAAACCAGCTTGGCGGGGCAGGCGGTCCTCTGGCCGTTTACGTGGTTTCGATATTTGCATCAGAATTCGGCAAGGCCGTATCAAAGGAGACAAAGATAGACATCCTTGTGACTCCGCTTGTCACGATAGGCGCAGGAATAGGACTTGCATACTGGTGGGCGCCGGGTATAGGCGCTGCAGCGAGCTGGGTTGGCGAAATCATCATGTGGGCCACAACGAAACAGCCCTTCCTTATGGGCATTGTGGTTTCAGTGATTGTGGGCATGGCCCTGACCCTGCCCATCAGTTCCGCCGCAATCTGCGCTGCGCTGGGGCTTACCGGACTTGCAGGAGGTGCTGCCGTGGCCGGATGCTGTGCTCAGATGATAGGATTCGCCGTGCTCAGTTTCCCCGAAAACCGATGGAACGGCATTGTCTCACAGGGACTTGGCACCAGCATGCTGCAAATGGGCAATATTGTAAGGAACCCCAAAATATGGATTGCCCCCACCCTTGTATCGGCCATCACCGGCCCCATAGCCACCTGCATGTTCCATCTGGAAATGAACGGTCCCGCAATAGCATCCGGCATGGGCACCTGCGGTCTGGTAGGCCCTATCGGCGTAATCACCGGCTGGGATGCTCCTGCGGTATCGGACTGGATCGGCCTTGCAATGGTATGCATTGTACTTCCCGCAGTCCTCACCCCGGTTGCCGGCCATTTCCTGCGCAAGGCAGGCTGGATCCGCCCCGGCGACCTGACGCTGGAATAGTGCACAACAGGGACAGTCCCCGCTGCGCAGGGACTGTCCCTGTTGTGCAAATAAAATTATGTATCTTTACCCCCGCTATGAAAAGAATTGCCCTTCTTATGGCGGGGATTTTGGTATCCCTGACCTTCTGCCACGCGCAGAAAACGCTCAAAGACGCATATGCTGACGCATTCAGAATGGGATGCGCCGTGAACTCACAGATTGCCGCAGGTCGTGACGGCCGTTCATCGGACCTCATCCTGAAACAGTTCAACGCCGTTTCACCGGAAAACGACCTCAAGCCTGAAGTCATCCACCCGCGCCCCGACACCTGGAATTTCCGTGCGGGTGACCAGTACGTCAATTACGCAAAGAACAACGGACTTTGGGCACTGGGGCATACGCTGGTTTGGCACAACCAGACCCCGTCATTCTTTTTCAACAGGTCCGATGGCACTCCAAAGAGCCATGATGAAATGGTGGAGACCATGCACTCGTACATTGATACGGTCATGAAGCATTTTGCCGGTAAAATTGATGCATGGGATGTCGTTAATGAAATCATAGACAATGACGGTTCATACCGTAAGACGCTATGGACCAACGCATTCGACGGCGACGGCGATGAGGTGGTACGGCTGGCGTTCAAATTCGCGCAGGAGTCCGATCCGGGCGCGGAACTGTACTACAACGACTTCAACGCATGGCGTCCCGAAAAGCGTGACGGCATAGCACGCATGGTGCGCATGCTGCAGAAAAACGGCATCAGGATAGACGGCGTGGGCATTCAGGCGCACTGGGGCCTGAACTACCCTAAGAACGAATACATTACAGCTGCCATTGACACATTTGCCAGCCTTGGCGTCAAGGTCATGATTACCGAACTTGATGTCGATGTGCTGCCGCTGACACGTGAAGGCCAGATCATAGGCCAGACAATGAGCGATCCGCAGTTCCAGCTGGAAGAATTCAAAACCTATCTGGATCCGTACCGTGACGGTCTGCCCGATGACGTGCAGGCGCAGGTGACCACCCGCTGGAAGGAACTGATGCAGCTTTTCTACAACCGCCGCGACAGAATTGACCGCGTGACAATCTGGGGGCTGCATGACGGTATGTCATGGAAGAACGACTACCCCATCCCGCACCGAATAAACTACCCGCTGCTGTACAACCGCGACCGCACGCCAAAACCGGCGTTTGAAGCCCTGCTCGCCATCCCCGAGTGATCAACAGGGACAGTCCCTGTTCAATAGGGACTGTCCCCATTGTGCAAAAAAGTGTAACTTTGCGGCCAGTATGAGAATAGCATTGGTACAGAATGCCCCGGAGTTGGGAAAGTCCGATGAGAACCTGCTGCAGCTGGACGCACTGATTGGCAGCGGATGCACTGCGGATATATATGTCATGCCTGAGATGTTTGCAACCGGACAGGACAACGATCCGGCAGAAATTGCCGAACATATGGACGGCAAGGTCGTTGCATGGATGAAGGACAAGGCGCGCATGCTTGACGCCGCCGTAGTTGGAAGCCTTCCGGTCCTGGAAGGCGGCAGATACCGGAACCGGCTTTGCTTTGTCATGCCGGACGGCAGTGTGACAAGTTATGACAAGCGCCACCTTTTCACGTACGCGGGTGAAAGCCAGCACTTCACACGCGGACAGGACCGCGTCACAGTCACTTTCCGCGGGCTGAGAATCCTGCTGCAGATATGCTATGACCTGCGGTTCCCGGTATTCAGCCGCAACCGTGACGACTATGATGCTGTAATATACATTGCAGCCTGGCCGGAAAAGCGCATTTTCGCATGGGACACTCTTCTGCGTGCGCGCGCCCTTGAGAACCAGTGCTTTGCCATTGGCGTAAACCGTTGCGGCACGGACCAGTTCGGCTTCTACCCCGGTCACAGCGCCATAATCGGACCTTACGGAGACACTCTTGCTGAGACCGATGAAAAGCCGCAGATGGTATTCAGCGACCTGGATCTGGACCGGCTGGTACGTTTCCGCCAGAAATTCCCCGTGCTTGAGGATGCCGACTGAAATAGCAATGCAATGATGAAGGACAACGAAAACGAACTTTTTCCCGTGGTCGATGAAAACGGGAATGTGAAGGGCAGCATTCTGCGCGGTCAGGCACACGACGGCCGGAAGGTTCTGCACCCTGTCATCCACCTGCATCTTTTCAACCCGAAGGGAGAACTGTACCTGCAGCGCCGTCCGGAATGGAAACCCATACAGCCGGGCAAATGGGACACATCATGCGGCGGCCACATAGGATTCGGCGAAACCGTCGGGCAGGCCTTTGAGCGTGAAGTGCGTGAAGAGTTGGGCATATCCGTCAAATTGCCCGAACCGCTTGGGCGCTACGTTTTTGAAAGCAATGTCGAAAAGGAACTTGTCTACGTGTTCCGCGCAGTCTTTGACGGTCCTGTCCTGTTTTCCGCACTATTTCGTGACCGTTGCATCAATGTGCCCTACAACTATCT
>JAKSIS010000014.1 GCA_024398665.1 Bacteroidaceae bacterium | reverse complement strand
TGAAGTCCCGCTTGCGGAACTTCAGTTCCGGCCGTTCGCGGCCGGGTCCTCCCCTTAGGGGAGGATGTAGGTGGGGGTCAGAAAAGGATATATTTATTCAAGTTTCGCCTTGATGACCCCTGAGCAACAGTAATTGGGAACATGCGAAACTTGAATGAATTACTGATGAAAAGAAGACTGATTCTAATTCCGGCACTGGCGGCATGCTTTGCGGCATCAGCACAGAATCCATTCGTCCAGCCTTATCCGACAGAACGGATTGGCGGCGATGTCAGCTGTTATGAAGAGATGACGTACAGTCTTGTTTTCATCAGACTGCATTACGGTACGGATTCCGATGCACCGGAAACCGTGCAGACACTGCGCAGGGCCAGAAGCGTGACCTGCCATAAGTTCGATGAATCCGGCCGCGAAACTGAAATGACGGAATACGCCCAGCGTGATGCAGGCATGGGCACGCTTTCAACTGACGGAAGTGTAACGGAAGCTAGTGTCATAAGGCGCGACAACCCGGTAAGGACAGTCTGTTACATTTATGATGACGGACAGCCGGCCGGAATGACGGTCACGCATGACGGCACCACTGACACCGTACGTTTTGAAGTGACTGACCGCCACGGCAGTTACACCATGCATATGAAAGACGGGAAACAATGCACCTGCAGGTTCGATTCCGACGGGTATCTGATACGTTACACAGACAGCGACGGAATGGTGACAAGATATTCCTACAATGAAAACGGACATCTTGTCCGCACTGTTACCGAATGGTCCGATGAAAACGGGGAAAGTTCAGCAACCTTCACCTATGACAGCTACGAATATGATGCCAGCGGCAACTGGACCCGCCGTATCAAGAATTCGAAAGTGACTGGTGAACCGGCCAGACCTGTCGCCATTGAAGAACGCAGCTACAGGTACGTAAACTGAATGGATTGACTGCTTTCTGACCGGCTGAATCAGTCAAACAGCACCCCGTCACCGTCGCTGTCCAGGGTATGGGCCAGCTTTTCAATGTTCAGACTGCGGGCCGATGCGTCCACAATCTCCTTGTATATGCCGCCCTGACGGTAAACGTCATCGGGATTGCCCCACTGTTCCACACGGCCGTCACGGAGGGCATATATTATGTCACTGTCAATGATCTGGGAAATGCTGTGTGAAATGATGATTACTGTACGATCCTTCTTTATGGCATCGATACTGGCCTTTATCTGTTCCGTGGCAACGGCATCAAGGCTGGCTGTCGGTTCGTCAAGGAAGATGATAGGCGGGTTCTTGAGGAACATGCGGGCAATGGCAACACGCTGCTGCTGGCCTCCGGAAAGCTGCTGCGCCTTTGACTGGAACTGCTGCGGAAGCATCATGACCTGATCATACAGATAAGCCTTGCGGGCAGCTTCGACAACCTCTTCAAATGTGGCATCGGTCTTGCCGTAGCGTATGTTCTCTTCAATGGTTCCGTCAAAAATATGGTTTTTCTGGAGCACCAGTCCTATGTTATCGCGCAGGAACCTGGTATCATACTCCTTAAGATCCACGCCGTCTAGCAGAATGCTGCCGCAGTCCGGTTCGTAGAACTTGTCCAGAAGATTGATTATGGTGCTCTTTCCCGCACCGGACAGGCCCACGAAAGCAGTTATCTGACCGCTTTCAATGTCCATGTTGATGTCATGCAGCGCCTTGGTGCCGTTGGGATAGGTAAAGTCAACATGTCTCAATTCGAACCTGCCGCTTACCTTCTCGGGGCGGTATGTGCCTGAAGGTTCGGTATCGGATTCCGAATTGAGAATGTCAAAGAAACCCTCGGCGTAGATAAGCGCGTCATTCATGTCGTCGAATATGCGCTGCAGCTGTGTGATGGGCGCAGTCACATTGCCGAACAGCATGACATGGTACATTATCTTTCCTATGGTCATGCCGGGATAGTCAATGAGCACCAGATATGCCGTGAGAATGATGATGAGCACCGTTCCTGTCTGACGCACGAAACTCTTCAGACCGTCATAATAGAAGCTGGTCTTGCGCACGTTCATCTGGTTTTCGCTGTAGACGGTCTGCATCTGCCACTGCTTGTCGCTCTCTATCTTCTGGCGGTTGAATGACTTGATTACATTCATCGATTCTATGATGTTCATGATTCCGTGGCTCTTCTCTTCACGCGTGTTGCGCATGTTCCGGCGCCAGCCTTTCAGCTTCTTTGCCTGACGGGCTGTTATCCAGAAATAGATTGGAACGATGAAAAGGGCGGTCAGACCCACGTAGACGTTTGCGGTGAACATGAGAATAAGAGCAAGGACAGCACTTGTGAACAGCGGCAGAAGGTCGATGAAGAAGTTCTGCACAGTACGTGAAAGGCTGCTCACACCCTGGTCGATTCGGGTGGTAAGTTTGCCGGTGTCATTGTCCTGTGCTGAAAAGAATGACATCCGGAATGTAAGGATCTTGTCAATTATGCTCTGTGACAGGTCCTTTGATACGAATATGCGCATGCGCTCGCCAAAGAAATTCTGAGAAAAGGTTATCAGCGCAGACAGCACTTCCTTGCCCAAAAGGACAATGCTTATTATGGTCAGTATCCTGGCAGCCTCGCTCCAGGCAAATGATTCGGATATCACAAGGGCGTTCACGGCATCGACAGTACGGTCCAGGACGACAGCATTGACCTGCGCCATGAGAGAGCCTATGAGAGTAAGGATCAGTGTTATCAGAACCAGCCACTTGTAAGGCTTTACATAAGGCGCCAGATTGCGTATAAGTTTTATGAGATTCATTTTGGGGAATTTTTTCAGAGCTCCAAAGTTAGTCATTAGCGTCAAATAATTACCTTTGATGCGGTATAATTAAAGCAGTTACATATGCGCATTTTCAAAACTACGGCGGCAATCGTGCTTACAGCATTGCTTGCAGCGGGCTGCAGCAGCAGTTCAAATGCTGAAAACGGCAAATCAACCCCTGAAAGGAAGTGGGTCAGAGTTCATGAAAACAAGTTTTTGGGGCCTGACGGAAATGAGATGGTTTTCCGCGGACTGTGCTATTCGGACCCCGTAAAACTGCAGCGTGAGGGCCAGTGGAACGAACGCTATTTCGACGAGGCCCGCAATTGGGGCGCCAACGTGGTGCGTTTTGCCGTCCATCCGTCCAATCTGCGCCAGATGGGCTGGGACAGAACACTCCAGTTGCTGGATCAGGGGGTACAGTGGGCCAAGGACCGCGGCATGTACGTGATCATGGACTGGCACTCCATAGGCAACCTTGTCACTGAAAAATATACAAGTCCCATGTACAACACCACCAAAGCGGAAACCTTCAGATTTTGGCGTACCATAGCCCAGCGTTACAGCGATGAGCCGCAGGTTGCCCTTTACGAACTTTTCAATGAACCCACTGTCACGGCCGAAGGTACCGGCGGCACCACCTGGAGCGAATGGCGGCAGCTGCAGGAACAGATCATTGACACAATAAGGGCATACAACCCCAATGCCGTATGCCTGTGCGCAGGATTCAACTGGGCATATGAACTGACCGATGTGAAGACTGACCCCGTAAGGCGGGAGAACATTGCATACGTGTCACATCCCTACCCCATGAAACGCGAACAGCCATGGCCGGAACAGTGGGAGAACGACTACGGTTTTGTTGCAGACAGCTATCCTGTAATATGTACAGAAATCGGTTATTGCCTGGAAGGCGAACCGGGTGCCCATATCCCGGTAATTTCCACCGATGAATACGGCCGCCAGATAACCGCCTATTTTGAAAGCAAAGGCATTTCTTTCACAGTGTGGTGCTTTGATACCAGCTGGGGACCCATGCTGATAAAGGACTGGAACTTCACTCCTACCACACAGGGAAAATTCTTCAAAGCCTACTTGCAGAGCAAGGCTCAGAAATAAAAAAACCGCGGTGTCACCGCGGTTTTTTTATCATCGGACCATAAAGGTCAGTCTTTCAGCTTGGCAGCGATGAATTCGCGGTTCAGGCGTGCAATGTTGCTGATTGAAATGCACTTGGGGCATTCGGCCTCACAGGCACGGGTGTTGGTGCAGTTTCCGAATCCCAGTTCGTCCATCTTGGCAAGCATGGCCTTGGCGCGGCGTGCAGCCTCGACCTGTCCCTGAGGAAGCAGAGCGAGCTGGCTGACCTTGGCGCTGACAAACAGCATGGCGGAACCGTTCTTGCAGGCAGCAACGCAGGCACCGCAACCGATGCATGAAGCTGCATCCATGGCAAGGTCTGCCTTCTCCTTGGAGATTGGAATTGCGTTTGCGTCAGGAACACCGCCGGTGTTTATTGACACGTAACCGCCGGCCTGCATGATCTTGTCATAAGCCCTGCGGTCAACCATAAGGTCACGGATTACCGGGAAACCAGCTGAACGCCAGGGTTCGACTGTAATGGTTTCTCCATCCTTGAAACGGCGCATGTACAGCTGGCAGGTGGTGGCACCTGTAGCGGGACCGTGCGGATGTCCGTTGATGTAAAGTGAACACATGCCGCAAATGCCCTCACGGCAGTCATGGTCGAAAACGACGGGTTCTTCACCCTTGTTGATGAGCTGCTCGTTGAGAATGTCAAGCATCTCAAGGAATGAAGTATCGGTTGGGATATCCTTCATTTCGTACACCTTGAATTCGCCCTTTTCCTTGGGACCTCTCTGGCGCCAGATTTTCAGTTTGAAGCTTATATTCTTTTCCATAATGGTGCTTTTTATCAGTTCTTGTAATTACGGGTCTGTACCTTGATATACTCGTAGTTGAGAGGCTCCTTGAGCAGTTCAGGTGCCTTACCCTCACCCTGGTAGTTCCAGCAGGCAACGTATGAGAACTTGTCGTCATGACGCAGTGCCTCACCTTCAGGAGTCTGATGCTCTTCACGGAAATGACCGCCGCATGACTCTTCACGGTTCAGACCGTCATAAGCCATAAGCTTGCCAATCTCAATGAAGTCAAGCAGACGCAGAGCCTTTTCAAGCTCAACGTTAAGGGTCTGTGCATCACCGGGAACGCGCAGGTCTGACCAGAATGTCTTTTCAACCTCATCAAGCTTTGCAAGAGCGGTCTTGAGAGACTCTTCCGTGCGGCCCATGCCAACATATTCCCACATGATATGACCAAGTTCCTTATGGATTGAATCAACGGAACGCTTTCCGTTAATGCTCATGATCTTAGCAATCTTCTCCTTGACAGCCTTTTCAGCAGCATCGAACTCAGGCAGGTCTGTGCTGAAGCGCGGAACCTGAATCTGGTCTGACAGGTAGTTCTGAATGGTGTAAGGCAGAACAAAGTATCCGTCAGCAAGACCCTGCATCAGGGCCGATGCACCCAGACGGTTTGCACCGTGGTCCGAGAAGTTGCACTCACCTATTGCAAACAGGCCTGGGATTGAGGTCTGCAGTTCGTAGTCAACCCAGATGCCGCCCATTGTGTAGTGGATGGCCGGGAAGATCATCATCGGATTTTCATAAGGATTAACGTCTGTAATCTCCTCGTACATGTCAAACAGGTTACCGTACTTGTCAGCAACGGCCTGCTTGCCAAGACGCTGGATGGCATACTTGAAATCCAGGAACACGGCCAGACCGGTGTTGTTCACGCCGAATCCCTTGTCGCAGCGCTCCTTGGCGGCACGTGAAGCGACGTCACGGGGTACCAGATTGCCGAATGCGGGATAGCGGCGCTCCAGATAGAAGTCGCGGTCCTCATCAGGTATGTCGTTGGGATTCAGGGTGCCGGCCTGCAGCTTCTTGGCGTCCTCAAGCTTCTTGGGAACCCAGATACGGCCGTCGTTACGAAGTGATTCCGACATCAGTGTAAGCTTTGACTGCTTGTCACCGTGAACGGGAATGCATGTGGGGTGAATCTGAGCAAATGCGGGGTTTGCAAACCATGCGCCCTTGCGGTAGCACTGCATTGCGGCTGAACCGTTGCTGGCCATGGCGTTTGTTGACAGGAAATAGGTGTTTCCGTAACCGCCTGTACCGATGACTACTGCGTGAGCTGAGCAGCGCTTGATTTCACCGGTTACCAGATCACGGTAGATGATGCCGCGTGCACGCTCCTTGCCTTCTTCGTCCTTGATCATTACAAGGTCAAGCATTTCGCAGCGTGTGAACAGTTCCACATTACCCTGCTTCACCTGATAGCTCAGTGCTGAATAAGCACCCAGAAGCAGCTGCTGTCCGGTTTGACCGCGGGCGTAGAATGTTCGCGATACCTGGGCACCGCCGAATGAACGGTTGGCAAGTGTGCCGCCGTATTCACGTGCAAAGGGAACACCCTGGGCCACGCACTGGTCAATGATGTTGTTTGAAACCTCGGCCAGACGGTAGACGTTGGCTTCACGTGAACGGTAGTCACCGCCCTTGATTGTATCGTAGAACAGACGGTATACTGAGTCACCGTCATTCTGATAGTTCTTTGCAGCATTGATACCGCCCTGTGCGGCAATTGAATGGGCACGGCGCGGTGAATCCTGAATGCAGAAGCACTTTACCTTGAAACCAAGGTCGCCAAGCGTTGCGGCAGCCGATGCTCCGGCAAGGCCTGAACCTACTACTATAATGTCAAGCTTGCGCTTGTTGGCAGGGTTGACAAGTTTCTGATGTGCCTTATAGTTGGACCACTTTTCAGCCAACGGGCCTTCGGGGATTTTTGAATCTATTGTAGCCATAACTGTTTGCTTATTTCAGGTTAGAGACTCTTGAAGAAGAACATAGCGATAACGCTTACGAATCCGAGGATTACCAGAGTAACGTAAATGTTGCCGATAACCTTCCAGCGGTTGAACCAGATCTTTCCGTTCCAGCCCAGTGTCTGGATTGCACTCCAGAAACCGTGTGACAGGTGGAACCACAGAGCAGCCAGCCATACAATGTACAGAACGCAGTAGTACCACTTTGAGAAAGTGTACTGGATAAGGAAAACACCGTCAGTGGCACCTGCCTGTCCTGCAATGAAATTCTCAGTACCCATGATTTCCTGAAGCTGCATCTTTGACCAGAAGTTGAAAAGATGAAGTCCCAGACCCAGGATTACGATGATGCCAAGAACCAGCATGTTCTGTGATGCCCACTCGACATTTTTGGGGCGTTCAGAAACAGCATACTTCTGAGATCCGCGGGCCTTCATGTTCTGAAGAGTCAGCCAGATGGCGAAAATGAAATGCAGAGCTACCAGAATGGCAAGTCCCACAGTACCTACCAGAGCATACCAGTTGGCTCCAAGGAATTCACAGATGGCATTGTATGCGTCAGCTGAAAAAAGTGCTGCGCAGTTCATTGCCATGTGGAAAGTCAGGAAAAAGATGAGAGCACCACCTGTGACGCTCATCACCACTTTTCTTCCGATTGATGAATCAGTTAACCACATAAAAATTAAAATTTGATTGTTATAGAATTATTTGATTTTACATAAAGTCCGCAAATGTACAAAATTTCCCATAATGATACATATTCAAACGCGCAAATCATGGGCTGTGCGTACAGCAAAATACAACACGCCACGGACAACTCCGAAGGAAAATATTGTGGAAGTTCAAATAGGCATTGCTTTATTTGCACTAACTTTGGGGTCCGTATGGATTTCAGATTTGATGTGATAGTGATCGGGGCTGGACATGCCGGATGTGAGGCGGCTGCAGCCGCTGCGCAGATGGGATCAAAGACCTGTCTTATCACCATTGACATGAACAAGATTGCCCAGATGAGCTGCAATCCGGCAATTGGCGGAATAGCTAAAGGCCAGATTGTCAGAGAAATAGATGCACTGGGCGGACATATGGGACTCATTACTGACCGCACAGCCATCCAGTTCCGCATGCTGAACCGGTCAAAGGGTCCGGCAATGTGGAGTCCTCGCGCACAGTGCGACCGTGCAAAATTCATATGGGCATGGCGGACCGTATTGGAGAACCAGAAAAACCTGAGCATCTGGCAGGATACCGTGACTGAACTTCTGGTAGAACACGGACACGTTACCGGTGTCAGGACACTTGAAGGCGCTGAATTCCACTGCCGCTGCGTTGTACTGACCGCCGGCACATTCCTTAACGGACTTATGCATATAGGCCGTGTTACCATGCCCGGCGGCAGAATATCGGAACCTGCATCGTATATGCTGACCGAATCAATCACAAGACACGGCATACGCTCAGGACGTATGAAAACCGGAACACCTGTCAGGATTGACCGCCGCAGTGTCCATTTTGAAGATATGGAGCCCCAGGAGGGTGAAAATGATTTTCACCGCTTTTCATTCATGGGCGGCCAGCGCCAGCTTAAACAGCTGTGCTGCTGGACCTGTTACACAAACCCCAAGGTTCATGAAATTCTGCGTTCAGGCCTGCCTGACTCACCGCTGTTCAACGGCCAGATAAAAAGCATAGGACCGAGATACTGCCCCAGCATAGAAACAAAACTGGTAACTTTTCCTGACAAGGAGCAACACCAGCTGTTTCTTGAGCCTGAGGGTGAGGAAACGAATGAAATGTACCTGAACGGATTCTCGTCATCCATGCCCATGGACATACAGATCAGGGCACTGAAGGAGATTCCGGCATTCCGTGACCTGGTGATATACCGTCCCGGTTATGCCATAGAATATGACTACTTCGACCCCACCCAACTAAGGCACACGCTCGAATCGAAAGTGGTGTCAGGTCTGTTCATGGCCGGACAGGTAAACGGTACCACAGGTTATGAAGAGGCCGGAGGTCAGGGAATTCTGGCAGGAATAAATGCCCATATGAAATGTCATGATGCAGGCGAATTCACCCTGGCCCGTGACGAATCATACATAGGTGTTCTTGTCGATGACCTTATCACCAAGGGTGTCGATGAACCTTACCGCATGTTCACATCACGTGCCGAATACAGGATACTGCTGCGTCAGGACGACGCAGACCTGCGCCTTACCGGCCGGTCGTACAATATCGGACTGGCTGCAAGGGAACGTTTCGAACGCATGAGCAGCAAGCGTGATGCCATAAGCCACATTCTGGATTTTGCCAGGAATTTCCCTGTAAAGCCTGCACTGATAAATCCGTCACTTGAGGAACTTGGCACGTCCCCGCTGCGTGAAGGCTGCAGGCTGTCAGCTCTGCTTGAAAGGCCCCAGCTGACCCTTGACAACCTTTCGGACCACATCAGGGCGCTGAAGTCTGAACTTGACAAGCTGGAACCGGAACGCCGCGATGAGATTGTTGAAGCGGCTGAAGTATGTATCAAATACAACGGCTACATTGAACGTGAAAGACAGATAGCCGGAAAAATGAAAAGGCTAGAAGACATACGCATCAAGGGACGCTTCGATTACAGTTCAATCATGTCCCTGTCTACCGAATGCCGGCAGAAACTAATGCGGCACGACCCCGACACACTGGCCGAAGCCAGCCGCATTCCCGGCGTTTCACCCAGCGACATCAATGTCCTGCTGGTTCTTTTAAACCGATAAAACTTATTGTTCCACGTGAAACAAAACCTATTTTTATGAGCAGACAAACACTGATCAAGCATTTGAGAAACGTTCCTGACTACCCCATGAAAGGTGTCCAGTTCAAAGACGTGACATCATGGTTCATGAATCCGGCTGACCTGAATGAAATTGTGGACGGCCTTTATGAAATGTACAAGGACAAAGGCATTACGAAAGTGTGCGGCGTGGAATCCAGGGGATTCATAGTGGGAGCTGCACTGGCCGACAGACTGAAAGCCGGATTCATCCCAATAAGAAAACCGGGTAAACTGCCTTATGAGAAAGTCAGCGTAGAATACAAGAAGGAATATGGTACTGACCGCATTGAAATGCACAAGGATTCACTCAACAAAAAGGATGTGGTGCTGATCCATGACGATCTTCTGGCAACAGGCGGAACGCTGCTGGCTTCATATGAGATGGTGAAAAAGTTCAATCCCGCCAAAATTTACGTGAACTGCATCATAGAACTTACCAACTTCCATTCTATTGACAAGTTCCCGGCTGATTGCCAGGTGGACAGTTTCATAAAAATGGATGAATTTGACGGTGTGGAATAATTGAAGCACAGCGCAGCCTACGAAGAACGGCTGAAACTGATAGTTCAGAATCTGCCTGAAAAGCCCGGATGCTACCAGTATCTGGACAATAAAGGTACGGTCATATATGTAGGGAAGGCTAAAAACCTGAAAAGAAGGGTTTCATCGTACTTTCTGAAAGATGTCCAGACTGAAAAGACCAGAATGCTGGTCAGCAGGATAGAAGATATCAGGTATATTGTCGTTGAAACTGAATGGGACGCATTCCTTCTGGAAAACAATCTTATCAAGAGATATAAGCCGCGCTATAACATACTTTTGAAGGATGACAAGACATATCCTTCAATATGCATTACCAGAGAAGAATTTCCAAGAGTATTCAAGACACGCAAAATAATCAGAAACGGTTCTGAATACTATGGACCATACAGCCATGTGGGTACTTTGAACGGACTGATGGAAATCATTTCAAAGGCCTACAGGATAAGAACATGCAGGCTTCCGCTGGAATGGGATTCCATAAAGGCTGGAAAATATAAGGAATGCCTTGAATATCATATAAAGAACTGTCCGGCACCGTGCATTGGAAATGTAACGGCTGGTGAATACCGGAAACAGATTGACGAGATACGTGAGATTCTGAAAGGAAAAAGCCAGGATCTGACAAGGAAAATGATCGGTGAAATGAAGGATTTGGCAGCTGAACTCAAATTTGAGGAAGCACAGGCTGTGAAAAACCGATATGAAACCATCATGGCTTTCCGCGAAAAGAGCAGGGTTGTTGACATTGGGCTGGACAACGTTGATGTGTATAACATTGACAATGACGACGATGTGGTGTTCGTCAACTATCTTCATGTTGCAGACGGATGTATAAATCAGGCATTTACGTTCGAATACAGGCGCAGAATGGATGAGAGTCCTGAAGAGATGCTCATGCTTGCTGTTGTAGAAATGCGAAGCAGATACAAAAGTACCGCAAGGGAGATCATTGTCCCGTTTGAACCGGAAACTCAAATAGAAGGGGCAACGTGGACCGTGCCGCAGAAAGGAGACAGAAAGAAACTTCTCGAACTGTCTGCACTGAATGTCAGACAGTACCGTGCTGACCGTCTCAAACGCAGCGACAAACTGAATCCCGAACAGAAACACGTAAGGCTCATGAAGCAGTTGGGAGAATTGCTAGGCATGGAAAAAACACCGATGAGAATTGAATGTTTTGACAATTCACACATATCGGGAACCGATGCGGTGGCATCTTGCGTGGTATATGAGAACGGAAAACCGGACAGGAAAGACTACAGGCTGTACAACATAAAGACTGCCGAAGGAGGTGACGATTACGGATCAATGTATGAAGTGATGACGCGCCGATGGAAAAGAGCCTTGGATGAATGCGCACCATTACCGGACCTGGTGATAGTGGACGGAGGAAAGGGACAAATGTCAATTGCAAAGGAAGTAGCTGATAATCTGAATATTGACTTGAATATTGCAGGACTTGTAAAGAACAGCCGGCACAAAACACAGGGCATGCTGTACGGTTTTCCACAGATGGAAGTGGGAATAAAGCCTGACAGTGAACTGTTCAGACTTCTGGAACAGATGCAGGAAGAAGTCCACAGGGTGGCTGTTTCATTCCACAGAAAAAAAAGAAGCAGCCATCAGACAAGCAGCGAACTTACTGATATAAAGGGTATTGGAGAACAGACAGCTACAGTTCTTCTGAAAAGGTTCAAAAGTGTGAAACGGATAAGTGAAGCGAATCTTCAGGAACTGGAAGAGGCTATTGGAAAAGCGAAAGCTGAAAAGGTATACAACTGGTTCAGAGAGAAATGAGAACTGTAATACAAAGAGTGAGCGCTTGCAGTGTCAGAGTTGACGGCAATATTGTAGGATCAATAGGGAACGGACTTCTGGTACTGGTTGGAATATGTGATGAAGATACGCAGGAAGACATTGAATGGCTTTGCAAAAAGATAGCAGGACTGCGCATTTTCAACGATGAAAACGGCGTTATGAACCGTTCTGTCATGGATATTGGGGGTGATGTTATTGCTGTCAGCCAGTTTACACTGATGGCTATGACAAAGAAAGGCAACAGACCGTCATACATAAAAGCTGCAAAAGCCGAATTCTCAGAACCGATGTACAGGAAATTCTGCGAAACTCTTGAAAAGGAGACCGGACGTAAGGTGGAAAGGGGTATCTTTGGGGCTGATATGAAGGTATCGCTGCTGAACGACGGTCCCGTCACTATTCTAATAGACACAAAAAACAGGGAATAATATGGATGAAATGTATGAAAATGAGGTTTTTGAAACTTCAAGTCCCAAGACTGACAGGTATTTTGAAGCATTCTCAAAGTATGTGACTGATGTAGACATGAATGCCATAAGAAAGACGGTGGAATGGGCAAAAACAGAATCGGTGAAGATTCATGACACTGAAACGCTGAAAAAGATCATGGGATGCATAGATCTGACCACACTGAAACCGACAGACAATGAAGACACTGTTCTGGCACTGGTGGAAAAGGTCAATGACTTTGACAACATCTATCCTGACATACCGAATGTGGCATCAGTCTGCGTCTATCCCTGCTATGCCGGAACGGTAAGCCGCAGTCTTGAGGCAGACAATGTGAAAACATGCTGTGTGTCAGGAGGTTTCCCGTCATCCCAGACATTCATCGAAGTAAAGATAGCTGAAACATCGCTGGCCATTCATGAAGGTGCTGAAGAAATTGACATTGTACAGAACGCAGGGCATATCCTTAACGGAGATTATGAAACTCTCGCTGAAGAGACCGATGAAATCAAAGAAGTTTGCAAAGACAGGACACTGAAAGTCATTCTTGAAACTGGTGCCATAGCAAAGCCTGAGGACAGAATGAAAGCTGCCCTGCTTGCAATGTATTCAGGTGCGGACTTCATAAAGACATCGACAGGCAAGGAAGTGCCTGGAGCTGATCCGGAATCGTTCTGCATAATGTGTCAGGCCATACGCGCCTACGCCACAGAAACGGGAAGAAAAGTAGGCATAAAGGCTGCCGGAGGCATTAGTACTGTTGGCGACGCACTGGTCTACTGGTGTATTGTGAAGAAGATACTCGGTAAGGATTGGCTTGACAGGGAACATTTCAGAATAGGTGCAAGCAGACTTGCAAACGCACTTCTTTCAGAAATATCAGGAAAGGAGACAAATCATTTCTGACGGCTTACTATCATTTCAAGATAGTTTTCAAGAGCCTGGTGCAGTCTGGGAGGAATACCGGCAGGGAGGGATTCCACGGCCTGTCTTCTCAGGGATTCCATTTTTGATTCAGCATAACTGATTCCTCCGTTGGAAACGGAGAAATCTGCAACTTCAAGAATCTGCTGAGGTGTGGCTTCCATACTGCGTATGGCCTTGATATGCCCGCTCCAGTCACGGTCGCTGTGCTGAAGTGCATAAATTGCAGGAAGAGTGAATTTGCCCTGCTGAAGATCATTCCCCTGGGGCTTTCCCGTAATGCTGGAATCCATATAGTCCAGAATGTCGTCCTTTATCTGGAAACACTGGCCGGCAAGCAGTCCGTAAGTGCGGAAAGCTTCAATTTCAGAATCCGATGCACCGTTCAGAACAGCGGCAAGTGAAGTGCATGTGGCAAACAGTATGGCAGTTTTCTTTGTTATGATCTGGAAATAGAGATCTTCTGAAAGCTGTGAATGGTTCAATGTGTCAAGCTGTGTCAGTTCGCCTTCGGAAAGAGTGCCTATCAGGGAAAATATGGCATCAATGCAGCTGCGGTTGTCGGTTTTGGACATTTCCTGCAATGCCTTTGACACAATGAAATCACCAAGAAGGACAGCTACACGGTTGTCATATGCCGCATTGACGGAACGGTGTCCGCGCCTTTCACAGCTCTCATCGACAACATCGTCATGAATCAGGCTTCCCTGATGCATAAGTTCCAGAGCTGAAGCCAGATTATAGGTCTTTTCATTGATTTCACCGAAACATTTGGCCGTAAGAAGAACAAGTATGGGCCGGACAAACTTGCCGCGCCTTCGTAAAAGGAACTTGAGCAGGATGTCCACTGCAGCGTCAGAACAATGAAACAGAGATGCGTACCTTTGCTCAAAAAGGTCAAATTCTTCTTGAATGGGATCTAATATGTCAGTCCTTGAAACCATTTCGGCGGCAAAAGTAACAATAAAAGGGCAAGTATAAGAGAATAAAACCTTACTTTTACATAAAAGACACGAACGACTATGGAAAAACTGTTTCTTATAGACGCATATGCTCTGATTTACCGGGCATATTATGCCTTCCTGAAGGCTCCCAGGTTCAATTCCAAAGGATTCAACACCAGTGCCGTACTGGGGTTTGTCAATACACTTGAGGAAATAATCGCAAAGGAGAAACCCACACACATAGGAGTCGCGTTTGATCCTAAAGGCGGTACATTCCGACACGAACTTTACAAGGAGTACAAGGCACAGCGTGAAGAAACTCCTGAAGTCATACGCCAGTCTGTACCGGTAATTAAGGAAATACTTGAAGCATACCGTATACCCATACTTGAAGTTGCAGGCTTCGAGGCCGATGACGTGATAGGCACACTGGCAGGAAAGGCCGATAAAAAGGGCATAACAACATATATGCTGACTCCGGACAAGGACTACTGCCAGCTGGTGACAGAACATTCCCTACTGTACCGTCCAAAGTACGGAGACAAAGGGTATGACATTATGGGACCGGCCCAGGTCAAAGAAAAATACGGCATAAGTGAAACCGCTCAGATCATTGACATGCTGGGACTGATGGGAGACAGTGCCGACAATATTCCCGGTTGTCCCGGTATAGGTGAGAAGACGGCTGTGAAACTGATAAACGAATTCGGAGGCATAGACGGACTTCTTTCCAATACTGACAGACTGAAAGGTGCACTGAAGACAAAAGTTGAAGAAAATATCGGACAGATAAAGTTCAGCCGCCTGCTTGCTGAAATAAGAACTGACGTTCCAATAGAACTTGATATGGAGGCTTTGCAGTATGTCAGCCCTGACAATGAAAAGCTGACCGCTCTGTTTGAAGACCTGGAATTCCGAAGTCTCCTGGAGAGATACAGAAATTCATCCTCAATTATTTCAAAACCTGCGTCAGCGGAAGAAACGGCAGTTACGAATGAAAACGTGTCTGTGCAGGCCAGGAATGACGGTTTTCACGGCGATTTGTTTGACATATTCCTGCACGATGTCCGGAAAGAAAATGAATTTTCAAATCTGAGCGACATAAAACACACCGAACACTGTTATTATCTTATTGACAATGAAGATGATGCAAGGCGTCTTGCAGCCAAAGTTTCTGAAAGGGATTTTTTCTGTTTTGACACCGAAACGACTGGGACCGATGCCATAAGCGCTGAAATTGTAGGTTTGAGCATTGCACTGCAAGAACATGAGGCATGGTACGTGGCAATGCCGCAGGACAATGAAGGAAAACGGCATATGCTTGAAATTTTCCGCAGTGTGCTTGAAAACGGTGACAGTCTGAAAATAGGACAGAATCTCAAATATGACATCAACGTGCTTGCCAGGTACGGAATAGAAGTGGGTGGTCCTATGTTCGACACCATGATAGCGCATTATGTGCTTCAGCCTGAACTGCGTCACGGAATGGACTACATGGCGGAAATATATCTCGGATACAGAACTGTACACATTGAAGAACTGATAGGTGAAAAAGGGCGCGGCCAGAAGAACATGGCCGATCTTGATCCCCAACAGATATATGAATATGCCTGTGAAGACGCTGACATTACACTGCAGTTGAAACACATTCTGGAAAAGGAACTGGAAAAGGACGGAACGACTGATCTTTTTACAAAGGTTGAAATGCCTCTTGTCAGGGTTCTGGCCTACATGGAAAGGAACGGTGTGAGAATAAGTACGGCTTCACTTGCAGAAACATCAAGACTCTTCACTGAAAGGATGCTCAGTCTGGAACAGCAGATCTTTTCCGCTGCCGGAACACAGTTCAACATACTCTCACCAAAACAGGTAGGTGAAATCCTATTTGAAAGAATGCACATTGCTGAAAAGCCCAAGAAAACCAGAAACGGACAGTATGTGACATCGGAAGACGTGCTTGAAACCTACAGGTCAGGCAATCCCATTGTTGACCTTATACTGAAATACCGCGGCCTTAAGAAACTTCTTGGAACATACGTTGACGCACTGCCGCAACTCATTAATCCTGAAACTGGCAAGATACATACGTCTTTCAACCAGACGGTGACCGCTACCGGAAGACTCAGTTCCAGCAATCCGAATCTTCAGAACATTCCGGTACGGGATGAAGACGGCAAGGAAGTCAGAAAGGCATTCATTCCTGAACCCGGATGTACTTTCTTTTCGGCTGACTATTCACAGATAGAACTCAGAATAATGGCTCATCTGAGTGGAGATGAGAATATGGTGAATGACTTCATTCTTGGCCATGATGTCCATGCAGCCACGGCCGCAAAGGTATTTCACAAACCTATTGACGAGGTTACTAAAAGTGAACGCAGCAAAGCTAAAACCGCCAATTTCGGTATCATATACGGAATATCGGCATTCGGTCTGGCACAAAGGATGGATGTAAGCCGCACTGAAGCTAAAGAACTTATAGACAACTATTTCAAAAATTATCAGGGAATAAGGAACTATATGGACAAGTCCATACAGGACTGCCGGACAAAAGGATACATAGAAACTGTACTTAAAAGAAAGAGATATCTGCCGGACATAAGTTCACACAATGCGACAGTACGCGGATTTGCAGAAAGAAATGCCATAAATGCACCCATTCAGGGAAGCGCTGCTGACATTATAAAAATTGCCATGATTGGCATTTACCGCAGGTTCAAGGAAGAGAATATAAAGTCAACCATGATACTGCAGGTACATGACGAACTTAATTTCAGCGTTGTGAAAGGTGAAGAGGAAAAGGTAAGGGATATTGTTATTGAAGAGATGCAGAACGCATGGCCCATGTCTGTTCCACTCATTGCAGACTGCGGCTGGGGTGCGAACTGGCTTGAAGCACACTAATCCAAAAGTTCTTCAAGCTGTTTTGCCATTTCCCAAATTACAATTCCGGCTGAAACTGACACATTAAGCGAATGCTTGGTTCCGAACTGTGGAATTTCAAGCGCCGTACAGCATTCATCCACGACCTGCTGGCTGATACCCTTGACTTCATTTCCGAATACAAGAGCATATTTCATGCCTTTTTCAGCAACGAAATGTTCAAGTTTTATACTGTCCCGGACCTGTTCAACAGCTATTACCTGAAAACCTGATGATACAAGATCCCTAACAACCTGCAGACAGTCCGTTTCATAACGCCATCGGACTGTCTCTTCAGCACCAAGAGCTGTCTTATGTATTTCAACAAGTGAATTTTCAGGTGTGGCGGTAATTCCGCAAAGTATTATTTCATCTATTCTGAAAGCATCGGACGTCCTGAAAACTGATCCTACATTATAAAGGCTGCGGATATTGTCCAGAATAACTTTTACCGGCAGTTTGACACTTGACTTGAATTCTTCACAGTCCATTCTGCCCATTTCATCAATTTCAAGTTTCTTCATACAGAATTGTATTGTACTGTGTAAAATTAGTGCATTTTACATTAAAAGCTGTTGAAAAACACATCAAAGACTGTTCAAAATAAGATTCAAAAAAGACCAGTCAATATTTGCTGTTTTTCAGAAAGATTCCACATGGAACAATTTTTTGAAAAACTGTGTTGAAACAGGATTATTTAATAATGACTTGTCATAAAAGTCTCAACATGAAAATAACTTGAACATTAATATGAACATTGTTGTTAATAATAATACAATGTATTGATTTTAAGTTATTTGACCTGTTATTTAAATGTAAATTGAACGTTCAAATAAAATGATAACTTTAATTTGAAAAGATATCAACAGTTTCAACAGGACATAAACAATAACAATACAATTTCAATAAATTAAAAACAGATATATGATATTATCTGATAACTGTAATCGATACGCTTTCACTTGTACTGTTTTCTGAATCCGTCACTATGGCATGATAGATACCTGATGAAACCGTCTCTCCTTTGGATGTGCACAGATTCCAACTGAAAGAACCTCCATTTGAAACTCCCTGGCATACCAGCTGTCCGTCAGTTCCAATTATTCTTACTGTACTTTTTTCAGTAAGACCTGTAATTGTGACATAACCTTCATAACCTGGCATAACAGGATTCGGGTATACTGAAATATCTGACTTTCTAAGGCTGTTTTCAGGGTCTCTGGCTGTTCCGCCATATTCTATAAGACCAAGGTTCGTACCAATGAAAATGGAACCGTCAGCGCCGTTTTCCGATATACTGAGAATATAGTCTGACGGTAACGGACTGTTTTCAGTAGTGAAGTGTTCTATTGTTTCAAGTCCGTCATCACTTATAAGGAATACTCCATTGTTGAGAGTACCTATCCATTTTCTGTTTCCCTGATCAATGTACATTGATGTAACATATACTCCGTCAAACAGATAATCGGCAAGTCCGGTTCCGTCATTTCTTGGAATTTTGACCCTTTCAAACACAGGTTTGCTGTCAGAAATGAAACTGTTCGGATCTTTCAGGACAAATATACCAATATTGGTACCTATCCACATTTCACCGTTCAGGTCAAATTCATAACATGAAATATCCGAAATGATTTGTGTTGTTCCGTCCTGATTTGTAAATGAAGAACCTGAAAACCTTATTCTGTCATCAGAATTCTTTTCAAGTGTACCATTCCAGTCAATGCATATCATTCCAGGATTATACCTTGAAGAATTGATCCAGACATATCCGTTTTTGTCAAATTTCATCTGTCTTAAAGTAGGCAGTCCTGCAATGTCACTGTAATACAGACCTGTCCACTTTCCATCAGTCTTGAGTATTTTTATGATTGTGTCAACTTCATTGTTCGCCATCCAAAGATTTCCGTTCCTGTCATACTGTAAAGTGCTGACACTTACAAAATCATAAGGATGTTCAGGAATGATTGTTGTAAGTCCGCTGTTGTTGAAATTGTAGTTTCTTATGAACTTGCCGTCATTGAATTCATACACACCCTGTCTTGCCGAACCTATGAAATAATGGTCATCATCATAAGGATCCTGTACAGCTTCAGTAAGATTGATATATTTTAATCCAGTTTTACCTGATATGTCATCTTCAAGGTAATTCCATCTTCCATTTTCGTAAATCATTACTGTTCCAGGATAATCTATTCCAGAATAGTTCTGTGTTCCTGAAATTGCCAGCATCTTTTCCTGACTTGGCCAGGAAACGCTGTGGAACCATTTTCTGCGCGGACTGTCAGGCAATATACCGGAAACTTTACATGTGACAGATGAATCACTTATTTCAAATTCAGAAATACCAAGTCTGCCACGACTTATCCAAAATGAATTGTTTTCATACAGTACATGTCTTACATTTTCTCCTTTGAACGTAACAGAAAGTGAACTGTCAAGAGAAGAATAGATATTTACTGCAGTATCCTGAACAAGAACAAGACGGTCTGATGTAACTGAAAGGTCAGTAACATGGTCCATCACATTCTTCAAAGCCGCTGTATTTCTGTCAATAGTCCATATCCTTCTGTCATATGAACGTCCCATGAGTCTGCCGTCAAATGTAAACAGATCAATGAATTTTATATCCCTGAACATTTTCCAGCTGGATTTGTCAAGGAGATTATTGTCTGTTTTTGAAACGTATATTCCGTTTTCAGTTCCACACAATATGGAATCGCCAAGAAACGTGCATGTCAGAACAGGTGAATCGAATATGTATGATGCTGAAATCTCAAGTTTGCCGACATTGAAGGCGACAAGTCCGTAACTGCTTGACAGATATATGATGTCATCTTTTACAGTTATCCCGTTGACTGTCTTGTCACCTGTTTCGAAATTTTTGAAATCAGTGAAATTGTACACAGTCATGTCATCGTACAGAACATCGATGTCAGCGTTGGAGTAGATGAGCACAAGCGCATTCTCCTTTTCACAGTATGCCATATATGAAATGTCAGTATCACTCAGGCCTCCAACTTTGTCATATGTGTATACGGCATTGTCCTGCGGATCATATGAATAGAGTGACCCGTCACTGAGCACGAATATCTGACCGAACGCTCTTGTTGAAAAAGAAGCGTCATGATAAGCCTGATGGCTGCGCCACGTTCCTACAGGAATTCCTGCAAATGCATATGTAAAAGACAAAAGGAGCATTACCGCAATCATTGCAGCAATGCTCCCTTTTCTGATTCTGTTGATCATAAGCTGTTAAGATAGTCTGTCAGTTTCCTTACGGCGCGTCCCCTGTGACTTATCAGGTTCTTGCTTTCCGGTCCCATTTCAGAGAAAGTCTCATCATATCCGTCAGGAATGAAAAGCGGATCATATCCGAATCCGCCATTTCCATGACGCTCAGCTGCTATTCTTCCCTTGACAATTCCCTCAAACAGAACTTCCTGTCCGTTAAGTATTAACGCAATAACTGTCCGAAATTGTGCGCTGCGGTCAGTTTTTTCTTCAAGTTCCCTGAGCAGCTTGTCCATATTGGCATTGGAATCATGGTCTCCGGCATAACGTGCCGAACGGACACCGGGTTCTCCGCCAAGTGCAGCCACTTCAAGTCCGGTGTCATCGGCAAAGCAGTCATATCCGTAGCGTTCCTTGACGAAACGTGCTTTCTGAAGGGCGTTTCCCTGAAAAGTACCGGCTGTTTCGGGAATGTCTTCATGACACCCTATGTCTGCAAGCGAGAGTATCCGGTAACGGCTGCCCAGTATCTGGCGGACCTCTTCCAGCTTGTGTGCGTTATTGGTGGCGAAAACCAGTTCCATATACTTACAGTACAATATTCACTATCTTGCGCGGAACCACAATGACCTTGCGTATGGGTTTGCCGTCAATGTAGCTTTGAGCCTTTTCATTGGCAAGTACGGCTGCCTGGATTTCATCCTGTGAGGCATCGGCGGCAAAGTCCATGGTGAAACGTGTCTTTCCGTTGAAAGAAATGGAATAGGTTATGCTGTCCTCCTTCAGATAATCTTCATTGAATTCGGGCCACTTGGCATCACATACGGTTGTGCTGTTTCCAAGTGCCTCCCAAAGTTCTTCGGCAATGAAAGGAGCAAATGGAGCGATAAGCTTTACAAGGTCAGTCAGCACCTGGCGCTTGTTGCACTTGAGCTGTGAGAGTTCATTGACACAGATCATGAAAGCAGCTATTGAAGTGTTGAATGAGAATGCCTCAATGTCTTCAGTGACTTTCTTTATGAGCTTGTGTATTGATTTGAGTTCTTCCTTAGATGGAGCGTCATCGGATATCTTGAGACTGCCGTCGCGGTCAGTGAACAGTGTCCACATCTTGCGTATGAAACGGTGACAGCCGTCTATTCCGTTGGTGTCCCACGGCTTTGACTGTTCAAGCGGGCCCAGGAACATTTCATACATGCGCAGGGTGTCAGCACCGTACTTTTCTATGATCACATCGGGATTGACAACGTTAAACATGGACTTTGACATCTTTTCAACGGCCCAACCGCATATGTATCTGCCGTCTTCAAGTATGAATTCAGCTGTCTCATATTCCGGCCGCCATGCCTTGAAGGCCTCAACATCAAGAACGTCACCGCTTACAATGTTCACGTCAACATGAATGGGAGTGGTGTCATACTGGTTCTTCAGTCCAAGTGAGACGAATGTGTTGGTGTCCTTGATGCGGTATACGAAATTGCTGCGGCCCTGTATCATGCCCTGGTTTATGAGCTTTGCAAACGGCTCTTCAACAACGCTCACGCCAAGATCCTTGAGGAACTTGTTCCAGAAGCGGGAATATATAAGGTGACCGGTAGCATGTTCGCTGCCGCCCAGATACAGGTCAACGCATTTCCAGTAATTGTCTGCCTGGGCGCTTACAAGGGCATTGTCGTTTTTGGGGTCCATGTAACGCAGATAGTAGGCCGATGAACCGGCAAAGCCCGGCATGGTGTTCAGTTCCAGCGGGAATACGGTGACATTGTCAATGAGTGACTTGGAAACCACCTTGTTGCTCTTTGTATCGAAAGCCCATTCTGTGGCGTGGCCAAGTGGCGGTTCACCGCTTTCTGTCGGTTTGTAGTCCTTGATTTCAGGGAGCTGCAGCGGCAGACACTCTTCAGGAAGCATGGTGGGGATACCGTTTTTATAATATACAGGGAACGGTTCGCCCCAGTAGCGCTGGCGGCTGAATATGGCGTCACGCAGACGGTAGTTGACCTTGACACGGCCAATACCCTTTTCCGTAACGTATCTCTTTGTTGCGGCAATGCTTTCCTTTACGGTAAGGCCGTTCAGGTTGAGTTCAGCGTTTGCTGAATTCATCATGATGCCCTCCTTGGCATCGAAACTCTCTTCACTGACATCGCAGCCTTCAATGAGCGGGCGTATTTCAAGGCCGAAATGCTTTGCAAAGGCGTAGTCGCGGCTGTCATGTGCGGGAACGGCCATGATGGCTCCGGTTCCGTAACCTGCCAGCACGTAGTCGCTTATCCATACGGGAATGGATTCACCGGTCAGCGGATTGATTGCGTAGCTGCCGCTGAATACGCCGGTGACCTTGCGGTCAGCAATGCGTTCGCGTTCGGTGCGCTTCCTTACAGCAGCAACGTATGCATCGACATCGGCCTTCTGAGCAGCTGTAGTGAGCTGTGCGACCAGTTCGCTTTCAGGAGCCAGAACCATGAATGTCACGCCGAAAATGGTGTCGGCACGTGTTGTGAATATGGTGAACTCAATGTCACTGTCCTTGACCTTGAACTGCATTTCCGTTCCTTCAGAGCGGCCAATCCAGTTGCGCTGTGTCTCCTTTATGGAATCGGACCAGTCAATAGTGTCAAGACCGTCAAGCAGGCGCTGTGCATAAGCCGATACGCGCAGGCACCACTGGCGCATCTTCTTCTGTTCAACGGGGAAACCGCCGCGTACCGAAACGCCTTCAACAACTTCATCGTTTGCAAGAACGGTACCCAGGCCTGCGCACCAGTTCACCATGGTCTCACCCTGGTAGGCTATGCGGTAGTTCATGAGAACATCGGACTTGCGTTTCTCATCCATGGCGTTCCATTCCGCCGGTGAAAACGTCAGTTCTTCACTGCATGCCACGTCAAGGCCGGCTGTGCCCTGCTTCTCAAAATGCTGGATCAGTTTCTCTATTGGCTGTGCGCACTGGCACTTGTTGCAGTAGTATGAACCGAACATTTTCTGGAAGGCCCACTGTGTCCAGTGGTAGTAGCCGGGTTCGCAGGTGCGGACTTCACGGTCCCAGTCAAAAGAGAAACCTATCTTGTCCAGCTGTTCGCGGTAGCGGGCAATGTTCTTTTCTGTGGTCACAGCCGGATGCTGGCCGGTCTGGATGGCATACTGTTCTGCCGGCAGGCCGTATGCGTCATAACCCATGGGATTCAGTACGTTGAACCCGCACTGGCGCTTGTAGCGTGCATAGATGTCTGATGCGATGTAACCCAGAGGGTGCCCCACATGAAGTCCTGCCCCTGACGGGTAGGGGAACATGTTCAGTACATAATACTTGGGTCTTGAACTGTCTTCAACTACCTTATAGGTACCCTGGCCGGCCCACTTTTCGTGCCACTTCTTCTCAATTGCTCTGAAATCGTATTCCATTTTGCGGAGATATAAATCTGTTTTGGTCCGCAAAAGTACACAATTTCAGCCAATCAGACAATTTGAAGTTCGTAATCACGGCTTCCTATACCAATCTTTTCAGCATGTTCCACGCATGAACGCCAGTTGGTGTCCGGGTGGATCATGTGCCAGTGGTCGCCATGGTCATGGCTGTGCTGCTGCCTGTTTGCGGCAAGCACGTTGTCTGACGGCATTACCGGTGCGTTGTTTACCAAGTCGGCGCAGGCGCAGTCCAGTGCGACAGGATCGAATGAAGCCGCAATTCCAATGTTGGGCACTACAGGTGCGTCATTGTAGCACCAGCAGTCGCATTCAGGTGAAACGTCCATTATCAGGCTGATGTGGAAGTTCTGCTTTCCTTTGAGTGTAGCCTTGGCATATTCGGCTATCTTGCAGTTCAGTATATCCAGCTGTTCGTCGTTGTCGGCTATGGCACCGTTGCACTGGCATGTTGCCACACACTGGCCGCAGCCCACACATCTGGAATAGTCTATGAACGCCTTGCGGTCCTTCAGACTGATGGCGCCGCTGGCACAGTTGCGCACGCACAGTCCGCACCCGCGGCACGCATCCAGGTCAATGCGCGGTTTCGATGCGCTGTGCATTTCCTTTTTGCCGGCCACGCTTCCGCATCCCATGCCAAGATTCTTGAGCGCTCCGCCGAATCCTGTCATTTCATGGCCTTTGACATGATTTATTGAAATCACAATGTCTGATTCGGCAATGGCGGCACCAATCTTCGGGGCATTGCAATATTCGCCGTCAACAGGAACTTCAATGTAGTCAAGACCTTTCAGACCGTCTGCAATTATGACCTGGGCGCCGGTACTGAATGGTGTGTATCCGTGTCTTGCTGCAGTATCCTGATGGTCCAGGGCATTTGAACGCCCGCCGGTATAAAGCGTATTGCAGTCAGTCAGGAAAGGTTTTCCACCCAGTTCCCTGATGATTCTTACAATGACAGCAGCGTAGTCCGGGCGCAGGTAGGCCATGTTTCCAGGTTCTCCGAAATGTATCTTGACTGCTGTGAACTTGTCCTTGAAGTCTATTGTTTCAATGCCGGCCTTTCTGACCAGTTTTTCAAGTTTGTAAAGAAGGTGGTGGTCAGGGTCTGTCCTGAGGTTTGTAAAGAATACTTTCGATGCCATGTCTTTTTGTTGGGTTATGCTTCTGCGAAAATACTTTTTTCATACGGATAATTGTTAAATTTGCGTTCAAAAATACAGGAATATCATGCTTCATTTCGATTCTGACTATATGGAGGGCGCCCATCCCAAAGTAATGCAGCGCCTTGTTGAAACCAATCTTGAGCAGACGCCCGGTTACGGTCTGGATGAGTACAGCGCCAAAGCGGCCGGCCTTATACGTGAAGCCTGCGGATGCCCCGGTGCGCTGGTGCATTTTCTAGTTGGGGGAACACAGACAAACGCTACCGTGATAGACGGTCTTCTGCGCCGTTATGAAGGCGTCATGACCGCCGATTCCGGTCATATCAACAGCCATGAGGCTGGTGCCGTTGAATCATCGGGCCACAAGGTTCTGGCACTTCCCGGCCATCAGGGAAAAGTTGATGCAGCTGATCTGGAGCGCTACCTGTCAGACTTTTATAATGATGAAAACCACGGGCATATGGTCCAGCCCGGTGCGCTGTACATATCATTTCCGACCGAATGGGGCACACTGTATTCGCTTGAAGAACTTGAGTCCCTGAGCCGTGTGTGCCACACCTTCAAAATACCGCTTTATATGGACGGAGCACGCCTGGGTTACGGTCTGGCAGCATCCCCTGATGTCACGCTCAAGGACATAGCCCGTCTTTGTGACGTGTTCTATATAGGCGGCACGAAATGCGGAGCACTGTTCGGTGAAGCCGTTGTGAGCACACGTCCGGAACTGCTGCCGCATTTCTTCACCCATGTCAAGCAGCATGGTGCCATGATGGCGAAAGGACGTCTTCAGGGTATACAGTTCGAGGCTCTGTTCACCGACAACCTGTACACTGAAATATGCGGGAATGCAGTCCGACAGGCCCTGCGCCTGAAACAGGCTATGGTGGAAAAGGGATACCGGCCTTATGTCGATTCCCCTACCAACCAGCAGTTCTTCTGTCTTCCCGATTCTGAAGCAGAACGCATTTCAAAGTTCGCAACCTTTGAAATATGGGCTCCATGCGGCCCCATGCAGAGTATTGTCAGGTTTGTCACCAGCTGGAATACAGGTGATTCTGACATTGAAGAATTCATTTCAAAGCTATGAAGTGCCATTGTTTTCATGAAAATTGCTTAAATTCGCAAATTATTGTACACTAACCCAGACTGATTCTCATATGTTTTTGTCATCAAACGGCATAGCTGTCACGTCTTTCGCCACCCCCGAGGTGTGGCATACCCTTCTTCAGTTCTTCATTGTAGCCGTTGCCGTTCTGGCCGGAAACGTAATTCGCCGCAAGGTGAAGATCATGCGCCGCAGCCTGATACCGTCAGCACTTCTTGGCGGTCTCATAATACTGCTGTTCAAACTGCTGCCGTCTTTTGACACGCTCATTGACAAGAAGGTCATGGAAACGGTCACATACCATACTCTGGCACTGGGTTTCATTGCAATGTCGCTCAGGTCCGCACAGACATCGAACCGGTCAAACACCCGCACCGTCATCGATACCGGAACCCTGACCATAGCCACATATATTGTCCAGGGCATAATAGGGCTTATCGTTACAATTCCCATGTTCCTGTGGTGGCGCAATCCTGATGCAGGACGTGACATATTCTATTCAAGCGGACTGCTGCTGCCCATGGGCTACGGACAGGGTCCCGGTCAGGCGCTGAATTTCGGCACAATATACCAGATAGGTGCAGGCGAACAGGGAATAAACTTCCAGGGAATTGACTTCGGCCTGTCAATTGCAGCCATCGGATTCCTTGTGGGAAGTGTTGTGGGCGTCATTTACATGAACATACTCAACAAGAAGAAGAAACTGCAGATCACAGATGAGGAGATGTCAGCACGCCATACCCTGAATGATTATGAGCAGGAGAACGAACTGCCCCATTCCGAATCGGTCGACAAGATGACGATTGTCGTTTCAATTGTTCTGCTGACCTATTTCCTTGTATATCTGCTGATGACCGGAATAGGAAATCTTGATCTTGGCAATTTCGGCGAGAAGACACTCAAGCCGCTTGTCTACGGATTCAATTTCTTCTGGGGCATTCTGTTCGGTTCGCTGGTCAAGATCATTATCCAGTGGCTGCGCAAGGTCGGGCTGATGAACCGTGAATATCTGAACAACTTCCTTCTTAACCGCGTGAGCGGAACATGCTTTGACATAATGATCGTTGCCGGTACGGCAGCCATCAGTTTCGAGAACCTGAAGTCAATCTGGGTGCCGCTGACAATCGTATGCGTTGTGGGTGCTATAGTCACATTCGCCTATATCCGCTGGGTGTCATTCAAGATATATCCGGACTACAAGTATGAAGGTTTCTTCTCAATGTTCGGAATGCTTACCGGTACAGCCAGCAACGGTATGATTCTGCTGCGTGAGATTGACCCGCGCTACGAGACTCCGGCCGCCAACAATCTGGTGCTGCAGAACATTCCGGCCATGATTCTGGGATTCCCGGTGCTTCTGCTTCTTGGATTCGCCCCGAAGAGCATGAACGCCACAATGATAACGCTTGGAATTCTGACAGTTCTGTTCATTGCGGCAACGCTGTTCCTGTTCAGAAAGAGAAAAAAATAGAAACCGTCTGATACCTGAAACACATGGCAGCACAGAATCCTGCAGATACCCCCATGATGCGGCAGTTCTACAGCCTGAAGGAGAAACATCCCGATGCTGTGCTTCTGTTCCGGTGCGGGGACTTCTATGAAACATACGCTCAGGATGCCGTCGAGGCAAGTGAGATACTGGGAATAACCCTGACACGCCGCAACAACGGCAAGAATGGGGCGCAGATGCTGGAAATGGCCGGTTTCCCCCACCATGCACTTGATGCGTATCTGCCCAAACTGATCCGTGCAGGCCGGCGGGTTGCAATCTGTGACCAGCTTGAAGACCCCAAACTGACCAAGACTCTTGTCAAGCGCGGAATTACCGAACTGGTGACTCCCGGCGTTGCCATGAGTGACAACGTGCTGCAGAACAGGGAGAACAATTTCCTGGCTGCGGTCCATATGGGCAAGGGGGCATGGGGACTGTCCCTGCTTGACATTTCCACCGGTGAATATCTTGTGGCTGAAGGTACGGCTGACCATATAGACAAACTGCTTGCCGGCTTCTCGCCCAAGGAGACTCTCATAGAGCATGGCCGCAGGCAGCTGTTCGAACAGAATTTCGGTACCCGCCACTGTCTGAGGGAACTTGACGACTGGGTCTTCACTGAAGACTATGCCCGTGAAAAGCTGAACAGGCATTTCGGCGTACGCAATCTGAAGGGATTCGGTGTGGACCATCTGCACAGCGGCAAGGTGGCGGCGGGTGCGATTCTGGAATATCTGGCCCAGACCCTTCACAACAACATAAGCCACATTTCGTCAATCCGCATGATTGATGAAGACCGATATGTGCGGCTGGACAAGTTCACGGTCCGTAACCTTGAACTGCTGAATTCCAACAGTGAGGACGGAACATCGCTTCTGCAGGTCATAGACCGTACCAGTTCTCCCATGGGAGCGCGTCTGCTCCGCCGCTGGATGCTTTTCCCGCTGAAGGACGTGAATGCTATAAAATCACGTCTTGACGTGGTTGACCACCTGTTCCGCTATCCTGACCTTGCCGAGACCCTGACCGGTGCGCTGCAGAGCATGGGGGACATGGAGCGTCTGGTATCGAAAGCCGCAGTGGGCCGTATCAATCCACGTGAAGTGTTCTCTTTGGGTATGGCGCTGACCCGTCTGGTTCCCGTCCGTGAAGCCTGTCTGAATCAGGACAATCCGCAGCTCAGGGATCTGGCATCGGAAATGGACCTTTGCGCCCAGCTGCGTGAAAACATACTCAGGACAGTGAAATCCGATGCACCCATGCTGTTGAACAAGGGCGGTGTAATAGCCGCCGGCATAAGTGCCGAACTTGACGAACTGCGCAGCATAGCCTTCAACGGCAAGGACTATCTGATGCAGATCCAGCAGCGTGAATCGGAACTGACCGGCATACCCAGTCTGAAGATTGCATACAACAATGTTTTCGGCTATTACCTTGAGGTGCGTAACACATTCAAGGACAAGGTTCCGCAGGAGTGGATACGCAAGCAGACGCTGGTCAATGCCGAACGTTACATAACTCCTGAACTGAAGGAGTACGAAGAGAAGATTCTGGGTGCAGAAGACAAGATACTGGTTCTTGAAAAGCAGCTCTTTGACGAACTGGCCCAGTCAATCCTGCAATATGTTCCCGCAATCCAGAAGGATGCCGCTCTCATAAGCCGGCTGGACTGCCTGCTTTCATTCGCAGCCGTTGCACGTGAACGCAGATATGTGCGTCCGGTGATTGACGACAGCTGCATTCTGGATATCCGTGAGGGCCGTCATCCTGTAATTGAAACACAGATGGCACCCGGTGAGCATTACATATCGAACAATGTATATCTGGACAGTGACAAGGAGCAGATTCTCATTATAACAGGTCCGAACATGGCCGGCAAGTCGGCGCTTCTGCGTCAGACTGCACTTATAACACTGCTTGGGCAGATGGGCAGTTATGTTCCTGCTGAAAGTGCGCGCATAGGTATCGTTGACCGGATATTCACGCGTGTGGGTGCCAGTGACAACATTTCTGCGGGTGAATCGACCTTCATGGTTGAAATGACCGAGGCCGCCAGCATTCTTAACAACCTGACCGGGCGCAGTCTGGTGCTGTTTGACGAACTGGGCCGCGGTACATCGACCTATGACGGCATTTCGATAGCCTGGGCCATTGTCGAACATATTCATGAGCAGCCGTCAGCCCGTGCCCGTACACTGTTTGCCACGCACTATCACGAACTGAATGAGATGGCTGAATCTTTCCAGCGCATACGCAATTTCAATGTGTCTGTGAAGGAAGTAGACGGTAAGGTGCTGTTCCTCAGGAAACTTGTTCCGGGGGGCAGCGAACATTCGTTCGGCATTCATGTGGCTGAAATGGCTGGCATGCCGCGCAGCATAGTCAGGCGCGCGAACGCCATACTGGGCGAAATGGAGGCCGGCAGTAACGGCAAGGGCATATCACGTCCCAGCGTGGAGACCGCTCAGAGCCGTGAAGGCATGCAGATGAGTTTCTTCCAGCTGGATGACCCTGTGCTGTGTCAGATACGCGACCAGCTGCTGTCAATTGATGTCAACAATCTGACTCCCATTGAAGCTCTGAACAAGCTGAATGACATCAAGAAGATCCTGAAAGGAAAATGATTTGTCCAGTAGGGACTGTCCCTATTTGACAGGGACTGTCCCCACGCGTTTTTTTAGTCCCCGAATCACGAAATAGACGCCGACGACTGCGAACGGGATGCTGAGAAGCTGTCCCATGTCAAGAGCCATTCCCTTTTCAAAATCAACCTGGACTTCCTTGCAGAACTCCACAAAGAAGCGGAATATGAAAATGGTGGCAAGGCAGAATCCGAAATAGAATCCAGTGCCCACCAGTTCCTTGTGTTTGCGGTAGATAAGAAGGGATATGACAAGTATGACAGCATATGCAACCGCCTCATACAACTGGGCCGGATGGCGCGGGAAATCTTCACCGAGCTGGACGAATATGAAGCCCCAGTCAGTACCGGTGGCCTTGCCTACTATTTCGGAATTCATCAGGTTTCCCAGTCGTATGCACGCCGCTGTTGACGGAGTCGCAACACCTATCATGTCAACGCATTCCAGCAGTTTCACCTTGTATTTCCGGCAGTACAGGACAATGCCGATGAATATTCCTATTGTACCGCCGTGGCTGGCCAGTCCGCGGTAACCCACCAGTTTCACACCTGCGGGAGTGAATTCAATAGGCAGCAGCATCTCGATGAAATGCTGGAAACTGCTGAAATAGTATTCGGGCTGGTAGAAAATGCAGTGTCCCAGACGGCAGCCTATGAGTATGCTGATGAAGCAGTACAGGAAAAGCGGTTCGAAAGTCTCTTCCTTTATGCCGCGGTCCTTATAGAACTTCTTTACCAGAAAATATGCTGCGGCAAGCCCGACGACCCACAGCAGGGAGTAGTAGCGCAGCGGAAGTCCGAACACGCGGCACAGTTCACTGCTGGGATTCCAGATGACGGAAAGGAATGTATTCATACGTTGAATCGGAAATGCATTATGTCACCGTCCTGTGCCACGTAGTCCTTGCCTTCTATGCTCAGTTTGCCGGCGTCACGTACGGCGGCTTCAGAACCCAATGTGACGTAGTCATCGTACTTTATGACTTCAGCACGGATAAAGCCTTTTTCAAAATCGGTGTGGATCACACCAGCGCACTGCGGGGCCTTCATGCCGCGGCGGAATGTCCAGGCCCTGGATTCGTCAGCACCTGTTGTGAAGAAGGTCTGGAGATCAAGAAGACGGTAGGCGGCCTTGATGAGACGGACTACGCCTGATTCCTTCAGGCCGGCTTCCTCAAGGAACATCTGCCGTTCCTCATAGGTGTCCAGTTCGGCAATGTCGGCTTCCAGACCGGCGGCCACGAGTATCATCTGAGCGTCTTCATCCTTTATGGCTTCTGCCACAGCCTGTGAGTAGGCGTTGCCGTTTACGGCGCTGGCCTCATCGACATTGCATACGTACAGCACCGGCTTGGACGTGAGCAGGAACAGGTCGCGGACCAGGGGCTGCTCCTCCTTTGATACTTCAACAGTGCGGGCTGATTTGCCCTGGAGCAGCGTATCCCTGTAGCGTATGAGCAGGTCCAGAAGAGCCTTTGCGTTCTTGTCTCCTCCGGTAGTGGCCTGTTTCTGAACTTTGGTGATGCGGCTTTCCACGGTTTCCAGATCTTTCAGCTGCAGTTCGGTGTCAATGATTTCCTTGTCACGCACAGGGTTCACCGAACCGTCCACATGCGTAATGTTGTCGTCATCAAAACAGCGCAGCACATGTATGATGGCATCGGTTTCACGTATGTTTGCAAGGAACTTGTTGCCAAGACCTTCACCCTTGCTGGCACCCTTTACAAGACCGGCTATGTCGACAATTTCAACCGTTGTGGGGATAACCCTTTGTGGATGGTCTATTTCAGCCAGGCGGTTCAGCCTTTCGTCAGGTACGGTAATGGTGCCCACGTTGGGTTCGATGGTGCAGAAAGGAAAGTTTGCCGACTGCGCCTTTGCGCTGGACAGACAGTTGAAAAGTGTGGATTTGCCAACATTGGGCAGGCCCACTATGCCGCATTGCAATGCCATATCTTGTACTGTTGTATTAATTACGGGTGACAAAGGTACCCAATAACTCGCTCAACCCCAAGAAGGAGGGGCGCTTTTTCATATCATATCGTTTTCAATGAGATAAATGATTTCCTCAATCATCTCATCCTCACCATCCGTAGGGTCATATTCCTTTTTGAGCGACGCTCCGAAAAGGGCTGCGAAAGCCTGATAGAAGGTTGCCTTGAAACGTCCTGCAAAAGCGTTGATCAGTTCGTAGCTGGTCTGGTTGCACTCCCTGTCAATTAGTTTGATAAGCAGTTTGCCCTGTGCCAGCGTACAGCGGCGCATTACGGGATAATACTGTTCCCAGACCCCTTCCTCGACATCTTCAATATGTTTCTGGCGGGCTTCGTCATCGGGCAGGGTCTGCATGTAGAGATATGTTTCTACCAGTATGGCCTTTATCTCCTGTGAAATGGGATACATCTTGATAACATTGCGCGTAAGCTTGTCATACTGTTTCTGCTTGCGTTTGGTTGAAAAGGTGCGCGGAGCGTATATGGTCACTTCATACAGTTCGAACGTGGGAATGGTATCACCCTTGTATACAGTTGAAAGGGCGTAAATGATACGCTGCTGTTTCAGGCTGTCCGCATTTTCGGCCGTGGCGGCCGCCGGAAAGGCCAGAATGGCTGCAAGCAGTATGGTAATGATACGTTTCATGTCCGCAAAAGTAGCAAATTGGAAATATTATACGTATCTTGCAGCCGATAAAAAGGTCAATGAAAAGGCGTATCATATTTTTTCTTGCCATTCTTGCCAGTTTGGGCGCTGCAGCCCAGCTTAGGATTGGAGGATTTGACGGAGTATCCCTGAACCGGTACGTCATTGATACGCAGTACCAGTATGACTGGCGTTACGGCAAAACGTTGTCAGTGTATCAGGGCTTTTCACTGCAGTATGACTTCTGTGACTGGATGGGTCTGAGGACTGATATCTGTCCATATGCTGAAAAAGGATACTGGAAATACCGCACCGGTGCGTTTGACAAATTCAGTTATGACATTGACAACCGTTATTTCCAGGTGCCGGTGTTTGCGGTCTTCTCTTTCGGCGGGACAAGGCTGCGCGGTCATTTCGGCGCTGGAGCATTCGGCGCATACTGGCTGTTCAGCAGCCGTCACGGAACGGTTGAGGATCCGGTCGACCCCGCTGTTTCTGTGGATTTCAGTGAGGATATGGTTTTCGATGACACGCGTGACAGGCGTCTGGAGGCCGGCATGGCGGCAGTTACAGGTATCGGTTACCGTTTTTCCGGCAATGTTGTCGTTCAGTTGGAAGGTTCCATATACCATGGTCTCACAAGCACTACAAAGGATTACATGCTGATAAGCGATCCGCGCTACAACACATTGACGACTGTCCAGGTTTGCGTATACTACTGTTTTTGAATCCGGCATATGAAACTTTCCACAATCATTCTGACAGCGGCATCGGCCTTTACCTTTCTTCTGTGTTCATGCCGGAAGGAGTCCGATGACATACTGTCCGGCAACATATACACGACTGACGGCTACTACAACATGATGAATTCATACCCCCGGTCTTATGAGGAGATGTTCCGGACATTATGGGTGGGCATGAACTGCAACTATGCCGCATGGGATATTGAAACGGTTGACTGGGATTCCGTCTATCATGTCTGCCTGCCGGTTGTCCGCAGCTGGGATGAGGACATTGTCTGCGGAAGGGACACTGTCGGGACCGATGTCATGAAGGCCTTTTTCACCGAAATGTTCTCAGGTATACGTGACGGTCATTTCAGAGTTAAGATATGGGACATGATACGTGACGTGAGCTTTTCCGTATCGCCGTCTGCGGACCGTCTTATGCAGAGACCTGATTACCACAGTGCCGCACTGTGGTTCAATGAAAAGGAGTATTACCGGGAAATTCTCAAGGACAGCACTGTCGCAGTCAGTGACAGTGTCAGCCCGTCAGTCTGTTCCTCACTGAAGAAGTACAGTGATCAGGGCTTTTTCAGCAGTCCCGTGCAGATGGCCGTTTCACCGGACGAACACATGTGCGTCATGACAGGTGTCATTGGCGGGACAATACCTTACATGAGGTTTTCCAGCTTTGAGTTCTGCACGTCATTCATTCAGGAGCAGAGTCTGCCGAAAAACCGGCGTAACGTTTCATCGGCATACCAGTCATGGTTCAAAAACATTCAGCACATGACATTTGACAACAGTCTTGACGGCGTGATAGTAGATGTACGTGGAAACAGCGGCGGTCTGGTTGACGATTTCCGGTACATTGTGGGTTCGCTGGTGACCGACAGCGTCATAGAGGTTGGCAAATACCGCCGCAAGGACGGGCTGGGACGTCTTGACTTCGGTCCGGCCGTGCCCATGAGACTGCCCTGCCGCAATACTGTGCACTATTCGGTCGTTAACAGGCCAATCGTAATACTGACCGACTGCAATTCCGGCAGCATGGCAGAAATTACCGCATACTGTTCCATGCTCAAGGACAACATATTCACGGTTGGAGAATGTACATACGGTGCCACTTCCATGCTGGACAACAGCTATGAGGCCACATATTCGGGATCGTTCGGTGACAGGGAGCACGGTCCGTATTTCGTATATCTGCCCAGCGGGCTGTTCATTCCATCCGTGGGACCGCTGCTTGAAGGGACAGGTGTGGAACCTGATTTCCATGTCCCGTTCAATCAGGCACAGTTCAATTCCACACTGCAGGACAACCAGCTTGAAACAGCCGTAAGTCTGATAAAGTCAGGACTTATGGACTGATTTTTACTGATAATTTTGGAAATTGTCCGTCCATGACTTATTTTTGGGACGGACTAATCTTTTACTTTATGAAAACACTACGCTTAACCTTTGCCGTTCTGGCTTTTCTTTCATCATTTCAAGGCATTTCATCGCAGGTTTCCGACAATGACTGGGACAGTGTGCTTGAAAGTCTGACTCTTGACGAAGACCTTTCCGAATATGCCGTCCAGGAACTTCTGGACCTTTATGAATCCGTCCATGCCGCCCCATTGAACATAAACGCAGCCACTCCTGATGAGTTGCGGCAACTTCCGTTCCTGACAGAATCACAGATTGAAGATATCCAGGCATATGTATATCTGCACGGTCCCATGAAGACACTGGGCGAACTGCAGCTGACAGGGCTTGACTACAACACCCGCCAGATTCTCAAACATTTCGTAATGATTGGCGATCCGCTGCCTGACAACCGGCGGACGTCATTGGGGGATGTGTTCCGATGGGGCCATACTGAACTGGCAGCACGTATGGACATACCCATGTACAGGCGCAACGGTTTTCTATACCACAGTGAAGAGGAACTGGAGCGCTGGCCCAACCGCAGTTATCTTGGTGGGTGTCTTGCCCATTCGCTTCGCTGCCAGTTCAACTGGAACGGGCGTGTGCGTGCGGGCTTTTCAGCCGAACAGGATGCCGGCGAACCGTTTTTCGGCAAGAACCGCATGGGATATGACTTCTATTCGCCGTACCTTTTTCTGTCAGGATTGTGGAAAGGATGGACTCTGGCCATTGGAAACTACAGGGCCGGATTCGGCCGTGGACTGCTCATGGGTTCAGGTTTCAGCATGGGAAAACTGTCCGATGCCAAAGGTGCCGCATCAAAAGGGCTCAAGCCGCACAGTTCCGTACAGGAATCGGGCTATTTCCAGGGTGCAGGCGTGTCATATACGGCCGGCCGTTTCACAGCAACGCTGATGGGGGCTTACACACCGTTGGATGCCATTCTTGCCGGTGACAGCCTTATCACTTCATTCAAGACCGACGGCTATCACCGTACGCCGCTGGAATGGTCCAGAAAGCATGACATAAACCTGGCCTCAGCAGCCGCTAACCTAAGTTACAGACATGACGGCATGTCCTTTTCCATGACAGTCCTGAAAGAGGCTCTTTCACATCCTGAAAGTACGGGATATGCCCTTTCCGGACTATCTCTGGACTGGTCAGTGCGCCGTGCCCGTTATGCCCTTTCCGGTGAGATGGCTTTTTCTGAAGGATCACCTGCCGTACTTGCCCAATTTGAATGCCGTCTGTATGACAGTTACACTCTCAATGCGGCATTCCGATACTACAGTCCGGACTACAAGGTACTTCACAGTTCCGGTTTGAGCGAATCCGGGATTACCAATGAGACAGGAGTTCTCATAGGACTTGAACATTCTGACGGTCCCTTGGAGGCCGCTGCCTGGGCTGATTTCTTCTATCATCCTGAGGCATGTTACAGTGCCGCCGGACCTTCATTCGGTTTTGATTTGAGAGGACAGGCTGAATGGAGACCTGCGGTGAATGACTGTATGCTCATGACTATACGTTTCAAGGACAGGCAGAAGGACTGCAAGGGAACGGGGCAGCTGGAGTTCTGCCGCACTCTCAGGGCCCGTCTGAAATGGGAAAGGAATATGCCCTACGGACTGAAAAACGGACTTGCGCTGCATTATACACGTTATGATTTTGTATGCGTTCCCATTGAGAACGGCTGGGCGCTTTCCGATGCCGTTGACTGGTCACCGTCCGATGCCTGGAACGTTGGATTAAGCGCTTCCTTCTTCATGACTGACGGCAGCAACAGTTCTGTATCGGCCTATGAGAAGGGGCTGCGTTACGGTTTCAATTTCCAGACAATGTCAGGAACAGGTACCCGGCTCTCTTTTGTGGTCCGGTACAAATGTGGAAAGTCGACATTCTCACTTAAAACAGGATCAAGCGTCTATTCTGACCGTGACCGTATCGGTTCGTCCCAGCAGGCCATAGATTCCAATCACAAAGAGGACATAAATCTTCAGTTCATACGCAAGTTTTCAGTAAATTTGCGCTAATCGGTTTTTTTCATCAGCAATGTCAACTGTAATTTATCCGTCTCCCGTTTTCGGACCGGTTCACAGCCGCCGTCTTGGCGTTTCGTTAGGCATCAACCTCATGCCGTCAGATGGCAAGATATGCACTTTTGACTGCATTTACTGCGAATGCGGCCGCAATGCAGACCGCCGTCCCAGCCAGCCGCGTCCCACACGGCAGCAGGTACGCCAGCAGTTGTATATGCGTCTTGAAGACATGAAGCTGAACGGTCCCGAACCCAATGTCATAACCTTTGCGGGCAATGGCGAACCTACCGCACACCCTGAATTTGCAGGTATAGTCGATGATGTCATAGAACTGCGCAATCTCTTTTTTCCTGAAGCCAAGGTATGTGTGCTGAGTAACGCTACAAGGGTTACCGTGCCTGATGTATTCAATGCACTTCTCAAGCTGGACCGCAACATACAGAAACTGGACACTGTAAACCCCGAATACATCAGTCTCATTGACAATCCGGTAGGCAGTTATGATCTTGAAAGGACCATTGGTGCCCTGGCCTCATTCAAAGGTCACGTTATCATACAGACCATGTTCCTTTGCGGTACGCTTGACGGACGTGACATGGACAACACCGGCGACGAATATGTGCTGCCGTGGATTGAGACTCTTAAAAGAATAGCACCTGAACAGGTGCTCATATATACTGTTGACCGCGAAACACCTGTCTCCACGCTGTCCAAGGCTTCACATGAAGCACTTGACCGTATTGTCGGACTTCTCAAGCAGAACGGTTTCAACGCACAGGCATCCTATTGACAATGAATATAAGGAACAGCATAACTTCAATTTTTCTGGCATGCGCCTTAAGTGTGTCTGCCCAGAACTACGACACGGTTACCGGCACCATAGACCAGATCATTTACGACAGGCTTCCTGACGGTTCGGACATTGCCCTTATGGTATATGACCTTACCGCCGATACCACGATATATGCATACAGGGAAAGGGTTATGTGCCGTCCTGCATCGGTCCAGAAGGTTGTAACGTCAATAACCGCACTTTCCTCACTGGGTACGGACTATACGTTTGACACCCGTCTCTGTTCACTTGGAAGCATAAGTCAGGACAGTGTCCTGAATGGGGACCTTTATCTGATTGGCGGTCTTGATCCGTCACTGATGGAGCAGGATCTGAAGGATATGGTTGCAGGTCTCAAGAAAGCGGGAATAAGTCGTGTACGCGGCAAAGTCTATGCCGATGTTTCTGCCATGGATTCCATTTTCTGGGGTTCAGGCTGGTGCTGGGATGATGCACCGTCAAGTTTCCAGCCCTACATTTCGCCCCTTATGGTTCATGAAGGATATGTGGGGGTACAGGTAAAGCCGGCTGCAAAAGGCCAGGCCCCTGAAGTGGTACTGTTCCCTTCAAACAGTTATGTCACTGTTGAGAACACCGCCTTGACCGGTGTCTCTTCCAAGGGTCCGTTGAAAATCACCCGTGACTGGACAAACAACAGCAACAATATAAGAATCAGTGGAAACTGTACCAAACGTCAGGCTACTGACCTGAGCGTTGTGGGCACGGACAAGTTCGCATTCGCATTGTTCCGGGAATACATGGAACAGGCCGGAATCCGATGTGACGGCTACGGATGGGCTGAATGTCCTGCCATGGCCAACACTCTTGTCACAGTGTCTCACGGCATTCAGGGAATCATGAAGGAAGCTTTGAAGGAAAGCAACAACCTTTATGCCGAATGCATGTTCCTTCAGACCGGCCGTATAAACTGTCCAAAAGGTGTCAGTTTCACGGAATCTGCCAAGTTCACTGAAAATTTCGTTGCCCGCAAGTTCGGTTTCCGCTCTTCACAGTTCAATGTGGTTGACGGATGCGGACTATCCATGTATGACATGTTCTCCCCTTCATTCATGGTGGACATGCTCTCCATGATATACAAGGACAGGAAACTGTATGACATACTGTACAGAAGCCTGCCGGTTTCAGGTGTGGACGGTACGCTTAAAACGCGCATGAATTCAAAGAATTCCATTACCAAAGTGCACGCCAAGACAGGTTCCGTTACAGGAGCATGCACTCTGGCCGGTTATCTTAAGACTGCCAACGGCCATGACGTAGCATTCTGCATAATGAATGAGGGAGTATTGAAGATGGCAGCCTCAAGGAATGTGCAGGACGCCATATGCGACGCTCTGTGTGAGTTCGGGATGTAAGTTTACAGCTGTCTGAAGCTGTAGCCCTGGTCAATAAGCCATTCAATGGCTTTGGGCAGGGCATAGCGCAGGTTCCTTTCGCTGCGCAGTGAATCGTGGAACACTATGATGGAACCGTTCCTGGTGTATTTCTTGACAATGCTCAGAACTTTGCTGCCGCTCAGTTTCTCATTGTAGTCACGGGTTATCACATCGTAAAAGACAATGTCATAATCATCCTTCATGTACCTGTAACTCCAACGCCTCATAATTCCATGCGGCGGACGGAACAGGCGGGTTTCGAACAGAGTGTCACATTTCCTGACATTGTCAATGTAGTCCGGATTGCGCATGCGCATGCTGCGTACATGGTTGAAGGTGTGGTTTCCGACATGGTGGCCGCGTTTTGTCAGTTCAGCCATAAGTTCCGGATATTTGGAGGCATTCTCACCTACAACGAAGAATGTGGCCTTGATGCCGTATCTGTCAAGCAGGTCCAGCAGCCACGGAGTCACTTCAGGAATGGGGCCGTCGTCAAAAGTCAGATAAACCGAATGGTCTTCCGGATTTTTCCGGAAGATGCCATTCGGATATATTCTGCTAAGCAGCAGCGACGGTTGTTCAATCAGCATTTCAATTCAGTCTGTTTGAGAATTCGTCGAACATTCTGTTGAATACGGTCATGGTGTCTTCAAAGGTTTCCTTTTCAACAACCTTTTCAAGGCTGGGGAATACCAGGCTGTACAGTATGGAAGCTGCATCCTTGAATTCCTCCTGGCTTCTCTTGAGCTGGCCGTTGCTCATGCTCAGATACCACTGCATCTTCTTCAGATTGTCAGTTGCCATCTGTGTGAGAACCAGTTTCGCCATGTCATTCTGGCCCAGTGCGATATAAATCTTGGCAATTTCTGAAGAATAACCCAGGTAATCATGCGGCATGATGCTGGAAGGAATTACCTCTTCAGAATAGTTCAGAACGTTCAGAGCCTTTTCGTTCTGGCCTTCAGTATACAGTTGGGCTGCAAGCTGGGTGAACAGACGGCGGTGGGAATAGCACATTCTGCGTACTGTCTCGTCAAGATAGATGTCAGGATGCTGTGCAATTTCACCGAACCTGTACTTGTTCATCATGTTGTCATACATCTTTTCAGAATCGATTACTGTTCCTGAATGTTCCTTGTCATTGTAACCCAGTTTCTTCCAGTTGAACGGTGTGATCCTGTATGCAAGGCCTTCCAGAACGAAGTAGTCACCAAGGTTAAGATAGCTGCTTGATGCGACTGTTGTGGCAATGTACATGGGCCTTTCCCAATTGGCATGTGCCAGCATGTCAAGCATCATGATTTCGTTCTTGAGCAGTCTGTCACGTCCTTTAAGTGAAATGACCATGCGGTCAGGCATGTTGGCTTTGGTCTCTTCATCAGTTGCGCCTATGTATTCTTGCGGAATCATCATTCCTGAACGCAGTACGGCGTCCTTGTCAATGGTAAGCCATATTGTGTCAGTGGGGATTACATGGTTTTTCCTGATCCAGTAGTCAAGCACATTTTCAAGTTCGAAAGACATTTCAACCCTTTCACGGCTGTTGTTCTTGAGAAGAGTCTCCTTGCCGCGCGGATCAATGTCCACCATGTCATTGGTGCCTGTTTCATAGTCAATCCTTTCAAATGTGATGGGAAGTGAGGGTGAATCATAGGCCGGCCTCTTCATCTGGTCAATGTACCAGTCGGTCATCAGATAACTCAGGTTGCAGACACGTGCGTCAGTGCGGAAACTCTCAGTTTCAAGATTGTACCACAGGGGGAATGTGTCATTGTCACCGTTTGTGAATATTATCGGATTACCGTTTTCCTGCAGGGTTGACAGGTAGTTCTGGCCAAAGTCGCGGCAGGTGTAACGCCCGCTGCGGTCATGGTCGTCCCATGTCTGTGAAACCATCTGAATGGGTACAAGCAGGCACAATACAGTCGCAATGACAGGTGCTGCCTTTCCGCCCAGGAACTTTTTCAGACCGTCGTATATTGCACATACGCCCAGTCCTATCCATATGGCGAACGCGTAGAACGAACCGGCATATGCATAGTCGCGCTCACGCGGCTGTCGCGGCGTCTGGTTCAGGTAAAGCACAATGGCAAGACCTGTCATGAAGAACAGGCAGAGCACCACCCAGAACTGCTGCATTCCGTCTTTTCCTTTTCCGAACTGCCAGAATATGCCTATCAGACCCAGTATGAGCGGCAGACAGTAGAACACGTTTCTTCCCTTTCCTGCAAGCGAATCGGGAATCAGGTCGGAATCGCCGCCTATGAGCCTGCGGTCAATGAAATCGAATCCTGTAATCCAGTTGCCCTTTTCAATTTCACCGTAGCTCAGCTGGTCATTCTGGCGGCCTGCAAAGTTCCACAGGAAATAGCGCCAGTACATGAAATGAACCTGATAGCGGAAGAAGAACTTCAGGTTCTCTCCCTGCGTGGGTATGGTGACTTTCGTCATGCGGCCGCAGTTGTCAAAGGTTGTGGTACGGCCCTTTATTCCGCCGCACCAGCTCTTGTAGTCGGCAACGTGGTCGGGATCACTGCTGTACATGCGCGGGAACAGCATGTTCTGGGCATACTTGTATTCGCGCTTCTCGTCCTTTACATAATATGTGTCCTTTTCATCGGCACTGGCCTTCTCCTTTCTTCCGTATGATTTGCCCTTGACGTCATATTTGGGGTAGCATGCGTTGCCCTTCAGGTCAAAGTCAATCTTGGATTCATATGCCTGACCGTAGAAAAGCGGTCTTGAACCGTACTGTTCACGTGCCAGGTATTCGCCCAGTGAGAATATGTCTTCAGGTGAATCCTGGTCCATGGGCGGATTGGCGGTTGAACGGATTACGATGACTGCGTATGACGAATAGCCTATGGTTATCATCATTACGCACAGCATGATGGTGTTCAGTATGTGGGCTGACGGTTTGTATTTGTCGGGGATACCCTTTGCAAAGAAGTATACGGCTATTGCCGCCAGAATCAGTATTCCGAACAGTATGCCGCCGGCTTGATGTCCGTAGAACGGTATACCTGCCAGAGCGACAGTCAGCAGGAATGAAATGTACATGTTTGCAGTGCGGTCTCCGCGCTGGGTTTCATATACGCTCCAGACAAGGGCTGTCACAAGCAGTATGATGTATACTATCAGTCCTGAATTGAAAGGCAGACCCAGTCCGTTGACGAACAGCAGTTCGAACCAGCCTCCAACCTTGACAATGCCCGGTACAATTCCGTAGAGTACGGCAGCGATTATCACGCCTGAAAGGCAGAATGCGAAAATGCCGCCTTTCCATGTGGGCTGCCCGCATTTCTTGAAATAATAGACCAGGACGATGGCGGTGATGCACAGCAGGTTCAGCAGGTGGACACCTACTGACACACCTATGAGATAGGCTATGAGCACAAGCCAGCGTGAACTGTGCGCCTCATCGCTGTTCTCCTCCCATTTGAGAATGAGCCAGAATGTCACTGCCGTGCAGAATGAAGAGTAGGCATAGACTTCACCTTCAACGGCGCTGAACCAGAAGGTGTCGCTCCATGTGTATGCCAGCGCTCCCACTATGCCGGCGCCGAATATGGCAACAGACTGCCATGCATCGGGCTCACGGTCACCTGCAACCAGTTTCTTTGCAAGCATGGTTATGCTCCAGAACAGGAACAGAATACACAGTGCGCTGAGTATTGCGGACATGGTGTTGACCATCATGGCCACCTTGCCGGGGTCACTTGTGAACTGTGAGAACAGGTTTGCTGTCAGCATGAATATGGGTGCTCCAGGCGGGTGGCCTACTTCAAGCTTGTAGCCTGTTGTGATGAACTCAGGACAATCCCAGAAGCTGGCGGTAGGTTCGATTGTCATGCAGTATGTGACTGCTGCAATGGCAAACACCAGCCATCCGATGATGGTGTTAAGTCTTTTGTAATTCATTGTGTCGTTTAGTATTCTGTTTCAGATGCCCCAAAGATAGGCTTTATAGGCATTGGTCGGGACGGGCTGAAAGTTAAGTTTTGCAATAGTGGATAAAAAGTTACAAATCCTGTCCTATGTCGCTGCGGAAATGCTTCTTTTCAAAGTCAATCTGTCCGGCGCCACGGAAAGACAGTGCCAGAGCTTCGGCCTTGTTGCTGCCGTAGGAACTGACAGCTATCACGCGCCCGCCTGCAGTAACAACCTGACCCTTGTCATTGAATGCCGTCCCGGCATGGAACACTATGCTGTCCCTGACGTCCTCTATGCCGCTTATGACGAATCCCTTGTCATAATGCTGCGGGTAGCCGCCCGAAACCAGCATTACGCAGACTGCTGAACGCGGGTCAGTTTCAAGAACCTTTGTATCCAGATTGCCGTCAGCAACGCCCTGGAAAAGGTCAACTATATCACTCTTGAGCCGCAGCATTACCGTCTCGGTTTCGGGGTCACCCATGCGGCAGTTGTATTCAATCACCTTGGGGTCACCGTCAACGTTGATAAGTCCGAAGAAGATGAATCCCTTGTAAACCAGACCCTCACTGGCCAGTCCTTCGACAGTGGGGCGGACAATGCGGTCCTCAACCTTCTTCATCCATTCGGGTGTGGCGAAAGGAACGGGTGAAACCGAACCCATGCCGCCTGTGTTCAGGCCTGTGTCATGTTCACCCACGCGCTTGTAGTCCTTTGCTTCGGGGAGAATCTTATAGTTCTTTCCGTCAGTCAGGACGAATACCGAACATTCAATGCCGCTCATGAACTCTTCAATCACCACACGTGACGAAGCGTTTCCGAACATTCCGCCCAGCATTTCCCCCAGTTCCTTCTTTGCCTCTTCAAGTGTGGGCAATATAAGCACGCCCTTGCCTGCGCACAGTCCGTCGGCCTTGAGAACATAAGGTGCCTTCAGGGTTTCAAGGAATTTCAGTCCTTCTTCAAGGTTTTCACCTGTGAATGTGCGGTATGCTGCTGTGGGAATGCCATGGCGCTGCATGAACTTCTTTGCGAAATCCTTGCTGCCTTCAAGCTGTGCAGCTTCCTTTGACGGTCCGATGACCGGGATTCCGGCCAGCAGTGAATCGTTTTTGAAGAAGTCATAGATACCCTTTACCAGCGGGTCTTCAGGGCCTACTACAACCATACCGATGTTCTTTTCCAGACAAAAGGCCTTGATGGCGTCAAAGTCATCGGCCCTGACAGGAACGTTTTCTCCTGCATTTGCAGTTCCGGCATTGCCGGGTGCAATGTACAACCTGTCCAGAAGTGGGCTCTGGGCAATTTTCCAGGCCAGAGCATGCTCACGGCCTCCGCTTCCAAGTAAGAGAATGTTCATATGGGGTTATCTTTTGTTTCCTGATTTGCTGTAAGTGCGTTTTGAGGCCGTCTTCTGACCGTCATTGCGGAAGGAATTGCGTTCTCCGTTCTTCCGGTAAGTCTTCCTTTCTCCGTCATTGCGGTAGGTCTTCCTTTCTCCGTCATTGCCGTCCTTGCGGAAAGTCCTGCGTTCTCCGTCTCCCCGGAAGGGCTTGCTGTCACCGGCTTTTCTGTAAGTCTTCCTTTCCTTTCCAACATTGTCAGTTCCTTCCTTCTTTTCCTCAAGGCGGGCCTTGTGACGCAGTGTGGTGCTGCGGCGTGACGGGACATCGTCCTTCTTGAGACGACGGCCATCACTGCGGAATTCTCCGAACTTGCCTTCAAAAATCTCATATTTTCTAAGTTCGCAAGGCAATGCTCCGTTGAAAAGGGGGATTTTTGCGCTGGGTTTCAGTCCTATCTTGTCAAAGCATTCGTAGTGATAGCTTATTATCCAGGCCTCGCCGCCGGTCAGGGCATGCTTGAGCCGTTCGCCTATCATTTCATACAGGCCAAGCAGGTTGTCGTCGCTGAGACGTTCTCCGTACGGCGGGTTGGTGATAAGTACAGTCTTTTCCCTGATGGGTTCGAAATCCTTGAAGTCACGGACATCGAATTCAATCATGTCAAGCATGCCGGCAGCCTTGGCATTGCGCTTTGCGACAGCAATGGCCTTGGGGTCCTTGTCATAGCCTTTTATGGTGAATTCAAACGGGCGTTCCTTACTGTCATCGTTGTAGATGGATTCGAACAGGTCGCGGTCAAAGTCCTTCCACTTTTCAAAAGCGAAACGGCTGCGGAACAGTCCAGGGGCCATGTTGCGGGCAATCAGGGCGGCTTCAATGGGTATGGTGCCGCTGCCGCACATGGGATCGACGAAGTCCGATTTTCCGTCCCATCCTGACATGAGTATCATGCCGGCGGCCAGAATCTCATTGAGCGGTGCCTCCATGGCCTCCTGCCTGTAGCCGCGCTTGTGCAGGGATTCGCCGCTGCTGTCAAGTGAGAGCGTGCAGTCGTCATGAGATATGTGTATGTGGAACGTCAGGTCAGGGTTGGCAACGCTGACGTTGGGACGCTTGCCGTACTTTTCACGGAAGCAGTCAGCGATGGCGTCTTTCACGCGGTAAGCCACGAACTTGGAGTGTTTGAAGTCTTCGCTGTATACAACGGCATCGACGGCAAAACTGTCAGAAAGGGTCATGTATTGTTCCCAGTTGACCTTTTTGCATATTTCATACACTTCATCGGCGCTGTCTGCATGGAAATGCAGGAATGGTTTGAGAATGCGTATTGCGGTACGCAGATTGAAATTGGCCTTGTACATGAGGGCCTTGTCGCCCCTGAAGGATACCATACGGTTGCCTATGGCTACACCATTGGCACCAAGATCAATAAGTTCCTTTGCAAGAATCTCTTCCAGCCCCTGGAAGGTCTTGGCAATCATTTCAAATTCTGTCATCGTTCTGACTGATGAATTGGTCTGCAAAGTTAAGCAAAAAAGGGGCGCACCGCTGTAGCCTTCCCATTAATTAATCATAACGGTTGCGCTTTTCATCCTATTTCAGTCCGTATTCGTTATATAAATAGTATATTTGCGCAGAGATAACTTACATGTTTAATGCTTATGAATATAAAACATTTTGAA